>JAUXEW010000016.1 GCA_030620375.1 Desulfobacteraceae bacterium
CCAGCATATTCGCCTTCAGCTGTTTTGAGTTTGCTGAATAATTCTTCAAAAGCATCAGAAATATACTTCAGGAATATCAATCCCAGAATAATGTGCTTGTATTCAGCGGCATCAATATTTTTCCTGAGCTTATCGGCTGCTTTCCAGAGCTGTTTTTCTATCGGCTCTCCTGCCTGCCGCGCTTCGCTTGGCGCAGGCAGATCGGTGTTGTTCTTTTTGGCTTTTGCCATGTATTTCTCCAGTTGTTAATTCACTTTTTATGACTGTCAAGGAAGTCGAGAGCTCTTTCTGCTTCCTGGCAATCTGTTCAACATGTAAGGCTAACGGGTGCGAGATGAGCGGAACCATGGCAATGAAAATTGCAGTTTATTGCGATTTTCATGTCTCAGGCGTTCAGCACATGGTTATGATAAAAATATTAGTATGTTAGCCAGAAGGCAGTGCGCTGATTGTCAAAGCAACGTTTTGGCTATTCAGACAATTTCTGTAGATGATAGCCGTCATGAACGGCTGGAAAAAGCACTGCGGTTGAACAAACAATGCGAGCGCTAACCCCGTAGCTTGCTGCGGGGAGGCTTCAATCAAAAACGGTAAGTCGCCCCTGCCTTGAGTATCCGGGTCTCGGCCTTGAGTTCTTTCTTCATACGGTCGAGAGCGTGGTCGCAGGTGTCGTGTCCCGAAAGAAAAACCTTTTGGGGCCTGGTGCTATTGATGGTGCTAATGGTCCGGCCCAGGTCTTCATCGGTAATTCGTTGCCAGGGAGGCTTGCCTGTGCCGATGATCGTCTGGAACTGGATGCCGGCACGGTTGCCTCTCCCGCCCGTGACAGGGAAGTGAAGCCCACCCCCTACAACATAAAGGGGTTCATTGGATAGACGTCCCACCATTTCCAGAACAACTTCAATGGTCGGATGGCCGCAGCCGGTAAATACCACCAGGCCCTTGTTTTTGATTCGGGCCAGCAGCGCCTGTTCCTCGGTGTAGCCGAACATAAACAGGCTCCGGGCCAAAGGACCGGTGGAAGCGATACCGGCGGCCAGTAATTGGGGGCTTTCAACCAATTCGGGCTTGAATCCCTCGGCCCCGGCTTTATCAGGTATGAAGCAGGGCTTTGGCTCCCGCGGCATGAGTTCATCCGGTACCATCACTTGTCCGGATCGCATGGCAGGCATCCCCCCCATGTGGTCGGCGTGAAGGTGTGAGATTGCCAATGCCGCCACCTGATCCGGATTAAAGCCAAGCTTCGCAGCGTTGTGACGCAGCGCCGGGCGAGTCGGGCCAAATCCGATGTCATACAGCATCGAGCCCAAGTCGGTTTTGAACCAATAGGATACACCGGCATCGCCTATAAACCCTTCCCTGGTGTGCCATTCCACCAGAACCGTCAGCTCCAGGAAATCAAGTTCGGGCATTTCAAGGGGCCCCGCCATGCTTATGCGTTTCCGATTGAGCTCAGCGGCCCGGGTGCGGTTTTTCCGGAAGTGGCGATTTTTGATCAGTAGCCAGGGGACGATGACCGGGGAAGCCACAGCCAAAACCGGCCACCATACGGGTGATATGCGAAAAGACATTGTCAAACCTCCTTTGAATCGCTAACGTCCGCCCGTACCTCTTCCGGAAATACCCCTGCCCGCAAGTGGATTGTAGAGCTTTGTAATTGCAAATTTCATAACATCCAGGGACTTCATTTCCAATATGATATTCATTAAAGTATTATTTCCTTCTTCGGGAAGTTCGCAAGCATTGTTTGTGTCAAAGGGCAAGTCTTTAAACCCTTTCATTAATTTTTTTTTGTCCTTCGTGGTCATGCCGACCTGAACTGCTTTTTTCCCATCTATTTCTTGAACCAGTTCGGCCAATCCAGCAGCTTCAATTTTTTTGAGTTTTTCATCATCCAAAAATAAATTGATGTAAAAATCCGACATAATAAACCTCCTATTAAAAAAAAATTAAGTGGTACTTTAATTGAGCGAAAGGCCCCTATACATGAATTCCGTTATGGTGTTTAATACATTAGCAAAAGTAATAGCCGATGGCAAGACCGGTGTCGTGAGGCACTGTTTGAATGCCCCGAAGTATCATCACTGTCTTATTTTTTCCTTGATGACCTTATTTTAAAAACGCTATACTCCGGCATCCAATATTCGATATGGGGGCATGTAAAACATTGCCTTGATATATTATCCTGATATTAATATCCTTTCTGATCATAATGATACAGTTTGAAAATATAACCAAAAGTTACGGCACGCATACGCTGTTTGAGAACGTCAATTTCCAGGTCAATCCCCGGGAACGGGTCGGGGTGGTGGGACGAAACGGACATGGGAAAACCACCCTTTTCCGATTGGTCGTCAATGAAGAACGTCCTGATACCGGTTCCATCATCATTCCCAAGCAGTACCGCGTTGGGTATGTTAAACAAGTGATCGACTTTAAAAAAAAGACGGTTCTTGAGGAGTGTATGACCGGGTTGATGGCCCATGAACGCGATCATCATTGGAAAGCCGAGAAGATCCTTGCCGGGCTGGGATTTACAAAAGATGATGTCATGCGAAGTCCTTTGGAGTTTTCCGGCGGGTTTCAGGTACGCTTGAACCTGGCCAAGGTGCTGGTATCGGAACCGGATTTTTTGCTGCTGGACGAACCGACCAATTATCTGGACATTACCTCTATCCGATGGATGGAACGGTTTTTAGTGGGCTGGCCCCATGAGGTGATGCTCATCACGCATGACCGGGGATTCATGGACAAGGTCGTCACCCATATTCTGGGAATCCACCGAAAGAGAATCCGAAAAATGGTGGGTGATACGGGGAAATATTATGCACAGATTGCCCAGGAAGAGGAAATCCATGAAAAAACCCGAATCAATGACGAAAAGCGGGAAAAGGAGGTTCAGCTGTTCATCACCCGGTTTCGGGCCAAGGCAAGGCTTGCCAACATGGTTCAGTCCAGGGTCAAGACTTTGGCCAAAAGAGAGAAACGCGAGAAGCTTGAAAAGCTGAAAACCCTTGAATTTTCATTTAAAAGCAAGCCTTTTCATGGTAAATACGTATTTACCGCTAAAGACGTTTCATTCTCCTATAATACCGACAAACCATTGATTCACCGGTTTAACATAACCGTAGGTCCCCGTGACAGGGTATGTGTCATCGGGAAAAACGGAAAAGGTAAAACCACGCTGTTAAAGCTCCTGGCCGGCATGCTTACGCCCCAAAAAGGAGATATTACGTATCATCCGGTCATTACCAAAGGGCTTTATGAACAAACCCAGGTGGATGACTTGGTGGATACCCGGAATGTGGTGGAAGAGATTCTCTATTCAAATTCGGATGTAGACCTTCAGGCAGTTCGTGATATCTGTGCCGGCATGATGTTTGAGGGCGATGCGGCATTAAAAAAAATCCAAGTATTGTCCGGCGGAGAAAAAAGCCGCCTGATACTGGGGAAGCTTCTGGTCACACCGGTCAACCTGCTCATCCTTGATGAGCCCACCAACCATCTGGATTTGGAATCCACCGATGCCATGCTGGCAGCCATTAATAATTTTAATGGCGCCGTGATTATCGTGACCCACAATGAGATGTTTCTTCATACCATTGCAACGCGGTTGATTGTATTTCAAGACAAAGGGCTTGAGGTGTTTGAGGGCGGATACCAGGATTTTTTAGACAAGGCGGGATGGCAGGAAGAAGATTCTATTGTTCGAACCGTTCAAGGAGATGCTGAAAAGGACGGGGGGAGCAACAGACCGACAAAGAAAGAAATTAAACGGATACGGTCCCATTTTCTCAGCCAACGCGCCAAAGATTTGAATCCGTTGAAAGAGCGGATTAAAGAAACGGAAAAACAGATAGAATATCAGGAAAGGAAGCTTGAAGAATTATCCCAGGGCATGCAGGCGGCAACAGAAGCCAAAAACAGTACAACCATAGAAAACCTGTCCAAATCGATTTTTACCTGTCAGTCGGCAATTGACAGGCTTTTTGATGAACTTGAGACCGTTACCGAAACCTTTGAGGTCCATGTCGCTCGCTTTGATAAAGAATTGGAGAGATTGGAAATAAAATGGAAATAAATCGAATTGCGGAGAGATCATGAAACCGTTCAGAGATCGCCTGGAGAACTGGTTTGAGGCTGCAGCCGGGGTAACCTATCGGCATCGATTTAAAACGCTGCTTATTATGATGTCAGTCATCGCAGCGATGATGACACAGCTCCCGAAGATCACCATCGATATTTCCACCGAAGGGTTTTTACGCAAAACCGATCCCATACTGGTCGATTATAACGATTTTCGTGACCAATTCGGAAGAGACGAGTTTATTGTGGTGGCTATCCACGCCCCTGAAATTTTTAATATCAACTTCTTGCACCAATTAAAACGCCTGCATGACGACTTAAATGAAAATGTCCCGTATATTGAAGATATTACCAGCCTGATCAATGCCAGAAATACCCGTGGTGAAGGAGATGAACTGATTGTTGAAGATCTCTTGGAAGACATTCCCGAGACGGAGGCGGCGGTGGCGCATATCCGGCGGCGGGTATTAGACAATCCGCTGTACAAGAACATGCTGATCTCCGAAGACGGGAAAACCACTACCATCATCATAAAAACCCAAACTTATTCTTCTTTGGGAGAAGAAATCGATGTTCTGGATGAATTTTCGGGTGACTTTGATACCGGGAAAATGGATATCGGGACGGCCCGTGAATCTTTAGAAAAAAAATATCTCACGGATACGGAAAACAGTGAGGTGGTAAATACGGTCAGAGAGATTGTAAAAAAATATGAGGCACCGGATTTTGAGGTGTATATCGCCGGATCTTCAGCCGTTACTCACTTTTTAAAACGGTCCATGATGAGAGATGTTCGTAAGTTTTTGATTTTTTCGGTTATCACGGTGGCGTTCTTTCTTTATCTTATGTTTCGGAGAATTTCCGGCGTCATCTATCCGTTGATCATCGTTATCCTTTCCTTGTTATCCACCATCAGCATCATGGCGATATGTGGAGCTCCCATTAAATTGCCCACCCAGATCCTCCCTTCTTTTATACTGGCCGTAAGTGTGGGTTATTCCGTTCATATCCTGGCAATATTCTTTCACCATTTTCGTCAACACCAGGACAAGCAGGCGGGGGTGTTATATGCCATCGGCCATTCCGGGCTTGCCATTGTCATGACCGCTGCCACAACAGCCGGGGGATTGTTTTCTTTTTCCACATCAGAAGTGGCACCGGTTGCGGAGTTGGGCATTTATGCGGGCATCGGCGTTTTGCTGGCCATGATTTATACCCTCGTGCTGCTGCCCCCGCTTTTGGCCATAACCCCCATAAAGGTAAAGCAAAAAGCCGGTGATCCATTAAAAGATTCGTTGATGGACCGGCTTCTCGCCGGTGTGGGGAAGATCGCCATCAATTATCCCTATACCATCTTGATCATAACCCTATTGATTGTAATTGTATCCATTGTTGGAGCGACCAGACTTCATTTCTCCCACGATATTTTAAGATGGTTTCCTAAAACCAGTTATATCCGGGTTGGAACGGAGAAAATCGATGCCTTAATGCAGGGTTCCATTACACTTGAGGTGGTGATTGATACCGGAAAAGAAAACGGTTTGTACGACGTGGATCTTCTCAATCGCCTGGAAAAGACATCGGCATATCTGGAAAATTTAACGGTTGGGAAGGTGTTTGTGGGAAAAGCATGGTCGCTGACAACGATTTTAAAAGAAACAAACCGTGCATTGAATGAAAACAAGAAGGAATTTTATGCCATCCCGCAGGACAAACAACTGGTGGCCCAGGAATTGTTTTTATTTGAAAACAGCGGTTCGGATGATTTGGAGGATTTTACTGACAGTCAATTCAGTAAGATCAGATTGATGATTAAGGTTCCGTTTCAAGATGCCGTGGAGTATAACCGATTTATAAAGGTGGTGGGAGAATATCTTGACCAAACGTTTCCGGATGTCCATATCACGTTAACCGGGATGACGGCCTTATTGTTTCGAACGGTCTCCAATGCCATAAAGAGCATGGCAAGAAGTTATGCTTATGCGCTGGTGATTATAACGGTTCTAATGGTCATTTTAATCGGTCAATTACGGATCGGGCTGCTGAGTATGATCCCCAATCTGGTACCCATAATCCTGGCCCTGGGGTTCATGCACTGGTTCGATTTTCCCCTGAATCTTTTTACCATGCTGGTGGGAAATATCGCCATCGGTCTTGCCGTTGACGATACGATCCATTTTATGCATAATTTCAGGCGATACTTTGAAGAGACCCATGATGCAGAGGCGGCTGTCATGGAAACGCTTCAAACCACCGGGAGGGCCATGCTGGTTACGTCATGCGTGCTGTCCGTCTCGTTTTTTATTTTTATGTTTGCCAGTATGTACAATATTTTTTATTTTGGCTTGCTGACGGGGATTACCATAATCATGGCGCTTTTATCCGACTATTTTGTAGCACCGGCGTTGATGGTGATTTTCAATAAACAGAATCGATAGAATATCCACAGCGGTCTTTAATACCGACTGGATATTTATTTTTGCAATTCGTATGGTTAGCGGAGGATATGATGAGGAAATTCCTTTTTTTGTTTTTAACGCTGGGGATAGTCATCGGGATCAGTTCCCCGGGCATTTCCCTGGCCGATGACCCAAAGGCCCGTGACATTATGCAGAAGGTGGAGGATCGCGACAATGGGGACAATATGACCGCCCGGATGGAAATGATTCTTATCGATAAAAAAAATAAAAGGCGAATCCGCAAGCTCCGTGTTTTTAGCAAAGACAAGGGGGAAGATACCTATAAACTGATGTTCTTTATTCATCCGTCAGACATCAAAGATACCGGCTTTTTAAATTATGACTATGATGATCCGGATAACGACGACGAACAGTGGCTTTATCTGCCGGCTCTGAAAAAGACAAAGCGCATCGCGACAAACGATAAAAGTGGAAGCTTTATGGGGTCGGACCTGAATTATTCGGACATGACCAAAAGGGATCTGGAGGACTTTGATTTTTCGTTTTACCAAACAAAAGAGACAGTGGTTAACGGCTGGAAATGCTGGTTGATTTTAGCCAATCCTAAAACAAAAGCGGTGATTGATGAAACCGGATACCAAAAATCCCTTCTTTTTGTCCGCCAGGATAATGACGTTATCATTCGTTCGGTAATGTGGGAGGAACGAGGGGATTATAAAAAATTTATGGAAGTCAAACAACTCGATTTGATTGACGGCATCTGGGTGGCATCTGAAATACATGTAACCCGGAAAAAGGGAAACATACCGGTGCATAAAACCGAGTTAAAATTCTCCGACGTGAAATTCAATCAGGAGTTGACCTATGATCTGTTTACGTTAAGAAGGCTTGAAAAGGGCTTGTAGGATAAAAAAGGACAGACCCATGAAGCAAAGGACCACGATAGCCGTAACGGCTGTATTTGTTTTTATCCTGACCGGGATGCTTAATCCGATCCGTTTGCCGGCCGCTGATGAAGAAGCGGGGACTTCCCGAAACGGGTCATCCATAATCTCCGAAGGTTCGTCCTCCAATGATCTGAATCAATTAATGCAGGGGTTTGATACAGCATTCGAAGATCGCGACCCCGATAAAACCGGTCAACCGGTAACCGGTGATGAAGAAGCGGGTGAGGCCGGAGAAACAGAGGATATCCGGTCTGGGGGCAAACCGTTGGTTTTCAGTCTGGACGGCTATTTCAAGCTCGGATCTTCATACAACGTTGCCCATAAAAAACCGGCGGTCGGAGAGACCGATTGGCGGGGATTATCTCGGCTGCGTGCCGAACTTCAACTCGAACTGAATCTGAAATTTTCAAACCACTGGCAGGGGTTGATCAGCGGAAAAGGAACCTATGATGTTGCATATACCTTAAACGGGCGCTCCGGTTATACGGATGATGTATTGGATAATTATGAAAAAGAGCTGGAATTGCGGGAAGCTTATGTTTTGGGGATGCTTTCAGACCATCTGGATATCAAGTTGGGCCGACAAATCGTGGTATGGGGAAAATCAGACATGATCCGGATTACGGACGTGCTGAATCCCCTGGATATTCGAGAACCGGGGTTAACGGATTTAGATGATCTAAGACTGCCGCTGGCCATGACAAAGCTTGATTATTATTATGGAGACTGGGATTTATCCGTCATTGCCGTTCACGAGATTCGCTTTCCCAAGCTTCCGGAGTTCGGGAGTGATTTTTATCCACTGCCCATACCTATGCCGCATGAAGACAAACCGAGTCATGGGGGCGGGAATACGGAATATGCGGTGGCCTTAAGCGGAACGTTCAGTGGGTGGGATATTGCCTTTTTCTGGGCCGATATTTTTTGGGATTTTCCATATGTTGAATTAAGCGGCGCCTTTCCCAATATAAAATTGGAATTAAAATATGCCTCGGTTACCATGCTGGGGTCGGCGTTTAACGTAGCGGTTGGAAACTGGATTTTTAAAGCGGAAGCCGCGCATTTTGATGGACTTAAATATTCCATCGTACCGGATAAAGATTATTCGAGAGTCGATGTTTTGCTGGGATTTGAATACTATGGGTTTGATGATATGGTGATCATATTAGAGGCGGCCAACCGGCATATCATCGGCTTTGACGATATTTTGAAACAGCCGCCCGATCAAGCTCAGAAAGATGAATTCCAATCCGTTATCAGGGTATCAAGGACCTTTTTCAATGAAACTCTGGAACTGGAATGTCTGATCTCATTTTACGGGATCGATGGGGAAGACGGAAAATTCCAGCGTCTTTCCGGGGAGTATGACATCAGCGATGCCTTGAAACTGCTCGGTGGGGTGCTATTGTATCAATCCGGCGATCTGGCTCAATTTGAAAATATCGGTGATAACGACAGGCTGTTTTTGGAGTTCAAATATAGTTTCTAGTAATGGGAAGCTTCATTATATGCTGCCCTTGAAAAAAGGAGACAGCCCTAAATAGATACCAAAAAGAACCATAAAGACCCCGCAACAAACAAGAATCCCGTAGTAAGCTTTTTTATTGAGATATCTTATCCCGAAAAAAGTGAGAGAGGAGACGATTACATACCAAATCAGGTCTCCGGCTTCATGTCCTAAAAAAAAAGCAAAAAGCTTTGGCCAATTCTGAAAGGATATGTCGAACTGAACCATAAAGGCAAATCCGATGGTAGCCCACCAGATCCACCAGTAAGGGTTGGACATGGATACCATTATTCCCCCCACAACCGGATTATTTAACCCGTTTTCGTAGTGGGTCGGAGGTTCCGGGTCTGTATATTGAGAGGTGTTTAGGAAGCTGGTGGGAATTTTTCCGAGATAGACATCACGGACAATGGATGTGCCAAAATAGACGAGGATGATCCCCCCGATGACACCGATGGCACGAACAATAAGAATATTTTTTAAAACAAACGAGAAGCCGAACAACAAAAAGATGATAATTCCCATTTCAAGGATGGCATGACCGGTAATAATCCAAATGCCCATCAGATACCCGCGCTTATGGGCCTGTGCCGACTTAATGATCGTGTAAGTTAACAGGGGACCGGGTGCCATGGCACCGGTTAATGCCACTAAAAAAGAGAAAGAAAAAATTCCCCAAAAAGCTGAAAAAAAACCGAATAGTGTGTCCATTATAAGTGTAAACCCTGACCCGGCTTGTCCGGGTTAGGTCATTTACTTCACAAGACCTTTGGCGGCCAAATAGGGTTCCGCCATGGCGCGATTATGCGGGTGATGGTTTAATTTAAAATGTTTCGTAATGGGTGAACTCGCTGATTTCTCTGCGCTTAGGTGTCGCCGCATCCTTGGCCGGATACCCCATCGGAATTAAAACAACCAACTCATATCCCTCGGGGATCTTTAAGACTTCCTTGGCCTTGTTATGATCAAACATGCCGACGATGACAGTTCCGAGGCCTAGACTGTGGGCGGTCAAACAGATATTTTGTGTGGCGAGACCCAGGTCAAACATAAACCAATCCCCGAATTTTGTCGTCACCTGGTCTTTATAAAAACCGGAACTGCTTAATTTCCCGCATACGGCAAGAACCACCGGTGCTGCCTCAATTGCCTGTGTGGCCGGGTTTTTGGGCCCTATGGTTTCTTTTAAGTTTGCTTTGGTAATGTTGTCTCTTGCCACAACCACCTCCCAGCATTGGGTGTTTGCCCAAGAAGGGGCCCATTTTACCGCTTCTAAAACCTGGTTGAGAATGTCGTTCGGCACTTCTTTTTCCTGGTATTTCCGTATGCCCCTTCTTTCTTTAATGATTTCCATTAGATCCGCCATATTTTTACCTCCTTTGGTTTAATAATCCAGCAGTTTGCTGATAGTGAACTTATTTCTTGGTGAACCCTCATACGATTGGGTCCTTAAAAAACGTGGTGCAACACGCCGGGTTTTACCAAAAAAAAAGGGCAACACCATTTAAGGTTGGTGTTGCCCATATTCTTTCGCATCCTAAAATCAGGAGCCGCAACCGTCAGCTGCTGACGATCCGCATCCGGCACATCCATCACTTGCTCCAAAATCGATTCCGCAATCCAATTTAAATCCCATCCCTTCAAAACCCAACTTAATGGGCTGGGCTTTTTCCAAAAAGTCTTTGTCAATGATATATTCAAATCCATCAATTTTATACGAGGTGTCTGTTTTTTTAGGCTCATCCAGAGCCATCGCAAGCGAAGGTCCGCCTCAGCCGCTTTCATTTAGAAAGATTCGTATCGGCGCAATCTTTCGTTCCTTAAAATATTCAGTAATTTGATCCGTAGCCTGTTTTGTAACCTCAATCATTATGCCCTCCTTTTAATAATTTTGGCCGACTTTCGTCGATTCGCCAATAAGGATTACCATTTTTTTTAGACAACATAGTTACAAGAATTTGATTTGTCAATGGGGAAAAAGGTTTTTAAATGGCTTCAAGATGGATTGTTTCGATGACAAATGTGGCAAACGATTTCCGGTCCGATAGTAGAACAGACGGTTTTTTAAATAGAGTTGACAAAGATTTTACGGATTTTTATAATTTGTCAGCAAATTTTTCAAGATCGATCCATTATTATGGTAAATTAAATTAAACGGAGTTTTACCATGCCCATTTATGAATTTTATTGCGAGAACTGTAATACCCTATTTAATTTTTTTTCAAGGACCATCAATACGGTGAAAATACCGAATTGCCCGAAGTGTAAAACCAAAAAGCTCACACGGCAGGTTTCGCTGTTTGCTTTTACCGGAAAGGCAAAAGAAGCCGGCGAATTGGACGATTTGCCGTTTGACGAAAGTAAGATGGAACAGGCCATGAATATGCTGGCCGGAGAGGCGGAGAATATCGATGAAGAAGACCCGCGTCAAGCCGCCGATCTAATGCGAAAGCTGTCCGATATGTCCGGACTCAAACTGGGTCAGGGCATGGAGGAAGCGTTAAGCCGGATGGATAAAGGAGAAGACCCGGAGAAGATAGAGGCTGAATTGGGTGATATTTTGGAAAATGAAGAGCCGTTTGCCCTGTCGGGTAAAAAAGGAAAAGGCGGGAAAATCGCTCGACCTGCGCCATACCGGGATGAAACCCTTTATGATCTGTAATTTGAACGCGTCAAAACCAAACCGATAGGGGGAAAGCCATGGAGAACGGGCCTATTAAGAAAATCGATATTCAGCAGGGAGATATTATCCGGCTTAAGGTGGATGCCATTGTGAATGCGGCCAATACCTCGCTTCTCGGCGGCGGGGGCGTGGACGGTGCGATTCACAGGGCGGCCGGGCCTCAACTGCTGGCGGAATGCAAGACCATCGGCGGATGCCCTACCGGGGAAGCTCGAATAACCAAGGGGTATAATCTTTATGCCAGATATATCATTCACACCGTAGGCCCGGTTTACAGCGGGGAACAGAAAGACAGCCAATTGTTAACCCGATGTTATCGGAACAGCTTAAAACTGGCCGGAGATCATGATGTGACCTCACTTGCCTTTCCCGCCATCAGTTGCGGGGTTTATGGATACCCCATTACCAAAGCCTGTAAAATCGCGGTAGATACAACCATTAGCTTCCTAAAAGATAATCCATCGATGGAAAAGGTAATATTCGTTCTTTTTTCTTCAGATGATGACGGGGTTTACAAAGATTATATTTCAGAGATTAGCGCCCGGTAAGGGGTCATCGCCTATGAAATGGTGGGCTTTGCTTGCTGCGGGGAGGCTTCAATTGGAAGCCTATAATGAGTTGAACTCAATTAAATATGCTATATATCCGATAAGCTGGAAACCAAGGCACAAGATATAGTATTCAGCCCGTCTTTTTTTTAAATTGATATTGGTTGACAAGAATGTGAAATTATATTACTTAACAAAAAATTTTAATTTTGTCCGTTTCGGTTTGGGTGCGGCAAAAAAAAAGGAGAGAAAAGATGAGAAAACACAGTTTATTGATTTTTGCGTTAGTCGCAGCCTTAGCGATTGGTGTGGGCACGGCTAGCGCACAAGACGTCAGCGTCGGGTATCAGGGATTTATAGGCAATGGCCAGAATCTGCTCAGCGGTTTAAGCGTGCGCGGCTGGACGGATCAGATCGGTTATGAAGGCACGATATTTTATGGTGAAACTAACATAGATTTTGGTCCGGGCAATGATATGGATGCTGATGTATGGCTCCTGAATGCGCAGGTGATGTATGCGGCCGTTGTCAAAGAGAACAGCAAGTTTTATGTAGGACTTGATTTCGGGTATGGACAGTATGATATAGATGCTGGAGGCGGCAACGACACGGATGATGATTTTTGGATGATCGGTCCCCTTTTGGGTGCGGAATATAGCTTCCAGGGACTCCCGGAACTTGGATTTAACTGGGAGGTCTCCTATGAATTTGTCAGTATCGAGAATGACGATGCCAATGTAGATATCGATTTAAGCGGCATTAATGTGACGCTCGGTGTTCATTATAGATTTTAATTAAAAAACGGTCGGATCAGGCGGTTTTTACTAAGACTTTAAATTTCGCACCCAAACAAAAAAAGCCGGGCCTTTTGGTCCGGCTTTTTCTGTTTTGATAAAAGCGTTTTAAGTATGGCGTTACTGATCGGAATCGGGTTCTTTTTTCCCCGTCAACTGACAGGCGTCGCGCATTCAGGTGGAAACGCCGAGTTTAGGTAAAATATACGCCTGTAAAAGGACCCATACGCCTAAAAAAACAAGCAACATAAGGATAAAATTCATCGCCTGACCCCCGAAATATATTTACTCATTAATTATCATAACTATAACCCATATTGACCGGTTTGTCCATCGGATTTAAAATTTAACCCTTTGTTTACGATCATTCAGGGTTTTAGTTTGTTCTGTATATCCACCAGCGTTAATTCAACAAAATTGCGTATTTCCGAAAGCCTTTCTTCTGACAAGGATTCAAAGCGAAGGACCAAAGCGGGCTGCGTATTGGATGCCCTGACCAGACCCCAGCCGTCATCAAATAATACACGGGCGCCGTCTATATCAATTACCTTGTATTCCTTTTTAAACTGCTCGGTAATTTTTTCCACAATCTTAAACTTAATATTGTCCGGACAGTCCACGCGTATTTCAGGGGTTGTGAAAGTCTGGGGAACATCGGATAAAAGATCGGATATGGTTTTACCTGAATCGGCCAATATTTCCAAGAGCCTGCAGCAAGCGTAGGTGGCGTCGTCATAGCCAAAATACCGATCGGCAAAGAACATGTGGCCGCTCATTTCCCCGGCCAATTCGGCATTTTCTTCTTTCATCTTTTTTTTAATCAGAGAATGCCCGGTTTTCCACATAATCGGTCTTCCACCATGCTTTTCAATATCGTCATACATGGTTTGAGAGCATTTTACCTCTGAAATAAAGACGGATCCGGGTTTTCGAGAAAGGATTTCCCGTGAAAAAATTATCATCAGCTGATCGCCATAAATGAGATTGCCTTTTTCATCAACAACGCCGATTCGGTCACCATCTCCGTCAAACCCGATCCCGATATCCAATTGGTTTTCTTTTACCAGTTCGATTAAATCCCGCATGTTTTTTTCAACCGTAGGGTCTGCTTCATGATTCGGAAAGGTGCCATCCATTTCACAGTATATGTCATGGACTTCACAGTTCAAATTCCTTAATATGGGAAGCGCTACCACACCGGCTGTGCCGTTACCGGCGTCGACGCCGACTTTAAGGGGGCTTGAGAGATTGATGTTCTTTCGAATAAAGTCCTTATAAGGGGTAATGATATCGGCGGTATAATATGACCCTTTTCCATCTTCATACGATTTATCAATGATCAGTTTTAAGATTCTTTTTAGCTCATCACCGTATACGGAATCCAGTCCCATACACACCTTAAATCCATTGTACTCTTTAGGATTATGGCTTGCCGTCACCATGACGCCACCTTCCTGTTTAAAGTGCTGAATGGAAAAATAAAAAACCGGTGTCGGGCAGATGCCCAGATCAATTACATGGCATCCGGTTGATACCAACCCTTCTATGATTTGGTCGGCATAGGTGTCTGAGGTCAACCGGCAATCCCTTCCGACGGTGGCTTTGGAGCAATTGTGTCGTCTTAAGTACGTACCGATTCCTCTTCCGATCAAAAGCACCTCGTCTTTTGTCATATCCTTTTCAGCGATTCCTCTGATATCATATTCGCGAAAAATTTCAGGGTTCATAATATACTCCTTTTTGTCCGTTAAATTACAGGTAAAAAGCGATCAAGCCCAGCAACCAGCAGTAAGGCGCAAAAAAATATAATTTTCCCTGTTTTATAATAAATACCAAAAACTTTAAGGAAAGAAATCCCACCATACAGGAAACAGCCGTTCCCATCAATGTAATCGTAACGCTAAACGACGGGTCGTTGGGAAGCTTTTTAATGATTAGAAATCCTGCCCCCAAAATCGCCGGTATAGAGAGCAAAAAAGAGAATTTAGTCGCAATTTCCCGGTGGATTCCCAAAAAAAGACCGACCGCAATGGTACACCCCGATCTTGACAGGCCGGGTAAAATCGCCATTCCCTGCATCAGCCCGATGATGAATGCGTCTCTGACGGTAAAAAGGTCGATTCCCTTTCCGGTTTTTTTAACCCCGCGGGTAAGCCACAACAGAAACCCTGTAATAAAAAGCATCACCCCTACGGTGAAAACAGATGAAAAAAGTCTGTCTGATATCTGATAAAATAAAATTCCTGCAATTGCCGTGGGGATGGTCCCGGTTATAATCAGGAAAATCCATCTTATGTCATGATCATTCACTGCCGTTTGCTGTGAATGAGTTCTTTTTATGAAAAAAGATATGGAGCGGTACAGGGTGATGAGAATGGATCTTATATCTTCCCAAAAGTAAGCCATCACCGCCATAAGTGTGCCGATGTGAACGGAGATATCAAAACTAATAGACGACGCTTTTAAATCCAGTACATGCCGGAAAATTACCAGATGACCGGAACTGCTGATCGGTAAGAACTCCGTTAGCCCTTGAACCACACCCAGAATCACTGCTTCGACTAATTTTATCAATTTATCACAAATCCGGTATAGTAGACATTGTTCACGGTTACCTTTATACTATCCTTTTATAACTATCAGCGGCCTTAGTTTTGCCACTTTCGTGGATATGCCCGCACCGTGTACTACCTCAACTACCTGTGAAATATCCTTATAGGCATCCGGCATTTCTTCGGCCAGCGTGGATTTACCGGTCCATCTGACAATGACGCCTTTGTCTTCCAACTCACGGTAAATGGATCTGCCTTTGGCGGCTTTTTTGGCGGCTTTTCGGCTCAACACGCGGCCTGCACCATGGCAAGTCGATCCAAAAGTTTCATCCATGGCTTTTTGCGTTCCTACCAGCACATAGGAGGCGGTCCCCATGTCCCCGGGGATGAGAATGGGTTGGCCGATGTTACGGTAATCCGCACATACGGCTATATGCCCCGGTGGGAATGCGCGGGTTGCTCCTTTTCGGTGGACACAGACATATCGAGGTTTCCCGTCGATGATGTGAGTCTCCTTTTTTGCGATATTATGGCAAATATCATAAACCAACCGCATGCCCAGGTCTGTCGGCCCTATGCCGAAAAAACGGTGGAAGATTTCACGGGATCTGTGGAGTAATATCTGCCGGTTGGCCCAGGCATAATTTGCGGCACATGCCATGGCGTTAAAATACCGCATCCCTTCATCAGACTGAATCATGGCGCAGGCTAGTTGGCGATCCGGGATTTCCAAATCGATTTTATGAATATGCCGGGTCATTAGCGCCAAAAAATCATCGCAAACCTGATAGCCGAATCCTCTGGAGCCGGAATGAAGGATTAACGTGACCTGTCCCTCAAACAGACCAAAAGTTTGGGCGGCTTTTCGATGATAAATCGAATCCACAACCCCGACCTCGAGGAAGTGATTACCGGAGCCAAGTGTTCCCAACTGCTTTTGACCCCGTTCCAGTGCTCTTTGGCTCACCTCGCCTGGATCGGCATTTGCCATGCACCCGCCGTCTTCCGTATGGTCAACATCACGATCTTCTCCAAGCCCATGGTCGACCGCCCATTGACTTCCTTGCGTGAGCATCTTTTTTTCTTCTTTAAGGGAAAGCTTTATCGAACCGGTAGAACCTACACCGCAAGGGATATGCCGATAAAGCATGTCAGCCAGATCCGTAACCTTATTTTTCAAGTCTTGTTCTACCAGAAGCGTGGTTGCCAAGCGAACACCGCAGTTGATATCATACCCGACGCCGCCGGGCGAGATAACGCCGGATTCCCAATCAAAGCCCGCCACACCGCCAATGGGGAATCCATAACCCCAGTGAATATCCGGCATCGCCAGGGAAGCCTTTAAAATACCGGGCAGGGTCGCAACGTTGGCCACTTGCTTTAAGGATTCTTCCTGATGTAAACTATTTAGCATGGCGGCGCTGGTATAAATGATTCCCGGAACACGCATATCCCCGGTTTTGGGGAGCTCCCAGCGGTAGTCGTCAATTTTTTTTAATATGCTTGTCATGATGGTTTCGATTTTAATGGCATGAAACGTACACTTTTTACGAAGCCGGTAACCTTATATGTCAAAAATAATGGTCGATGTCCATCCCCTGGATGTTCTCGTTACTTGAATTTGATGGTATGTCACGGCTTTAATTTCACGATTAATCACATGACAATCAGGATCAAACCGCGCCCAGGCGACACGGGCCGACACTTTAAATTCACCTATTGATTGAATATCGATGGATTTTACCAACATTTCTTTTCCGACCCACATGTATAACAGCTCTCTTAACCAGACCACCATGAGATCCGGCCAGTCCTCGCCTTTCACTGATACGAGGTGTTCGTCTTCTACGGTAAGTTTTTGAATATCGGTTATCAGATCGAACATGGATAGACCGGCATGGGTAAAGAGCTGTTTTGGATCGATGCCGAAAACTTGTATCCCTAAATCCGCTGTGTGGTCAATGATAAAATAGTGTACCATTTGCCCATTTTAGGTTATTTATTCGTGTTAAACAGAATTCCAAATAATTTTACCGGTTTGATTGGTGTGGTATCCTCCAAGCGCTTCCACCCGCGTTTTGAATGCCTTAGATGTTATGGTTTCAAGCAATATCTGAATGTTTTGCGTATGAAAATATGTTTCCGGAATAATCAGGTCATATTGCTCCGTGACAACCGGAATAAAATCCAGGTTCAATGCGCTTGCCGCCGCAAAAATTCCTAACCCTACATCAGCCGTACCGCTTAATATCGCAACGGCAATGGACATGTGCGTAAATTCTTCATTTTCATATCCGATTATGTCTTTTGAATGGACCCCGACTTGCTCTAATCGATAGTCCAGGAGAATTCTAGTGCCGGATCCAGCCTGCCGGTTTATAAACCGGATATCCTTTCGGCTTAAATCCTCGATACCCTGAATCATTTTAGGGTTTCCTTTTGGAACCATTAATCCCTGGTCTCTGAAAACCAGATTAACCAGGCGTATCGGCTTATCCGGTAAATATTTTTGAATATAAGATATGTTGTAAGAACCATCTTTAATATTGAGCAAATGGGAGCCGGCAAAGTGACATGCTTCCCGTTTAATAGCCATTAATCCCCCCATACTCCCCACGTGGCTGGAAGACAGGGTGAGGTTGCCATGTGTCGACCGGATCTGATCGGCTAATACATCCAGCGTGTTATCGTGGCTTCCAACCCCGACTATCGTATTGTTTATGAAAGTCGGTGGCCGCAATAATTCTGCGGTTACCGGTTCATTCTCTTTAATGCCTTCAATATGATTGGGGATACGGATGATACCATCCGCTTCGGTAATTGTGGTTATCGAGCCCGCACCTCTTGGGAGCGGGGTCGCCACCACACGAGTGCCTACCCGCCCGAGTTTGACACGAAGGAATTCTTCGACCCCTAATTTCGAAGCAATCTTACGTGTCGGTTCGACCTGAATCGTTTGCTTCGGTTCATCCGGTTTTCCCTGCATCCTGCAAATCATGGGGCGAACAAACTGCTCGAACGCGATAATGGCTGAGACCGGATATCCCGGAATACCGAATACGGGTGTTTCATTTACGTCCCCGATTATCACCGGTTTCCCCGGCATAATGGTTACGCCGTGCACCAGTGTTTCACCGAGATCGGCAATTACCCTTTCAGCATAATCTTCTGAGCCGGCTGAAGACCCGCCCAGAATCAATATCATATCAAACGCATCGGACAGTGCCGAATTTACAGCCAGCTTAATTTTTTCTAAATTGTCCATGACCTTTTCATGCCTGACATAACAACCGCCGCAGGACTCGATAAGCTTCCCTAAAACAAATGAGTTCGTCTCAATCACCTGCCCCGGCTTTAGATCGTCTATGGACGTATTGCGCCATTCCACAAGTTCTGATCCGGTGGGAATAATCAATAACTCGGGGCTTTTTACTACCGAAACCGAAAAAATACCGGCGGAGAGGAGGGCTCCCAGACTGTAAGGGGTGATCTCGTAATTCCGGGGGAACAACAACTCGGTCGCCACAATATCTTCTCCCATTTTACGGATGTTTTGCCAGGGGAATGCCGGCGCCTCAATTTCAACAGCCTCCTCATCGAGCACTTGAACATGTTCGATCATAATCACCGCATCCATACCTTCCGGTATTACATGACCGGTGTTTACATAAACCGCTTCTTTTCCAATCTTCAGCTTTTTGGGTTTTAATTCATTGGCACCGAAGGTGGTTTTTGCTTTTACGACAATTCCATCCATAGCGGCCGCATGGAAATTTGGAGAAGAAATTTTCGCATGGACCGGTTCAGCCAGAATTCGGCCAACGGCATCCGAAACCGTAATGGCTTCTGCAGGAATATTCACAGGGCGTTGAAACCGGTTAAACAGAATCTCTCGTGCCTCGGTTAAGGTTTTCATATGTAAATAAACATTCCGTTTTTGGTTCATATACTTCTCCAGGCAACATTAAAAAGCCGTTGTCAAACATGTAAGGCGTGAATATCTATTTCGCCAACAAATACCACTGATGTTCCCAATTTCTTCGGGAGCTGCATCGGATTTTTTACGAAGTTGTCACCGTTACAGTAGAATTACTTCAACCGGTGTATCTTTGTCCAAGCCCTCGATATTCATCCCGACTTCAATCAATCCGTCTGCTTTTACCATGGTACGGATCAGGCCGGACTTACCCAAAATCGGTTCAGCCGTCAGTTGGTTGTCTCTTTGAACCAGTCTAACCCTGATATAATCTGTGCGACCTTGGGCCGACGAGATGTTTCTACTGAGAATCGCAGGTAGTTTCCATACCCTTGTTTGTTTTCGGGAAATTCCGGAGATATGATCTATGAACGGGCGGACGACTACATTAAAGATTACCATTGCTGAGACAACATGCCCCGGTAGTCCCCAAAACGCTTTGTTTCCTACTTTCGCCAGAATTGTTGGTTTCCCCGGACTGATTGAAATGCCATGAACGAGGATAGACGCATCGGGAAGCGAAGATAGCACTGATATGGTGAAATCACGCGTGCCGACGGAGCTGCCGCCGGAAATCATTACCATGTCTGATTGGGACAGTGCCAAAGCGCATTTCCGGGTCAGGACATTAAGATTATCCCGGACGATGCCGTAAGTTAACGGAACTCCGCCGGCCTGTTGAACTAAACCGGACAAGGTATAAGAATTGATGTCTCTGATTTGGCCGGGACCGGGAATTTCCTGGATGGGAACAATTTCATCTCCCGTAGAGATGATACCGACAACCGGTTTTTTATAAACGGTTACGGTCTGCTTTCCCATTGCCGCCAGCAGACCGGATTCCTGGGGTCTTATCTTTTGCCCGCAGGAGAGGATGGAATCTCCTTTTTTAATGTCTTCACCGATTTCAACCATGTGTTGACCGGGTGCAACGCTCCGATAAACCTCAATGGTCGTGTCGTCTAAAGCCTCCGTGTGTTCAACCATCACAACCGCATCGGCACCATCCGGCAGCATACCACCGGTGGATATTGTGGCGGCAACTCCGGCACCAATTGAGAATGCCGGGATTTCTCCCATGGCAACGGTTCCGTTAAGGTTAAAATAAGCCGGGTTACCCTCTGTTGCACCGAATGTTGAGGAAGCGCAAACCGCATATCCGTCCATGGTTGACCTCGAAAAATCCGGAATATCCATATCCGATACAATGTCGGTTGATAAAATCCTTCCCAAGGATTCAACCAGGGGGATTTCTTCAGTTCCTGCAAGGGGAAATTCACTTGAATACCCAATGACCTGAGACAGCTCTTTTACTTTAAAAAATTCTTTCATGGTCTTTTTGATACCATAAAGTATTCGTCAGTTCAAACCTTTGAAAACGTTTAATGAGTTCTTGGCTTTCTCTGGGTTCCCGTTTTTAAGATCAGGGAAATCGATAAGAAAACTCATCTTTTCACCGGAAACTGATGGTCTCCAGTTTCATTGCTTGCAATATCTCAATTATAGCGTATAATCAAAAAAAAATATGGATCATCTCCCGATTAGTTGTAGTTAATTAAGACAAAAAGGGTTATCTCCAATTGAGCTGGTGTGATCCCAGAGGGTACAAGGGGTCAAGGATTCAAGGGTTCGAGTGACACGAAGTGCGGTTTTTCAAGCCGTTAGGCGCAACCATCAGCG
>JAUXEW010000100.1 GCA_030620375.1 Desulfobacteraceae bacterium
CTATGGTTTAGATGGTAAGGAATTAAATATCGATACTATTGGCACGGTGTCCGACGGGGCTATAACCATTCGCATTATTGAAGTTTGGGAAAATGCATTCACCGATGAAGATGATACCTATCTAAACTTCGTGCCCTTAAAAAAGGTGCCGAACGATCCGGACGGACTTCTCGGGTCATATGAAGGGCATGCCAGCATACACGTAATCATATCATTCACTGAAAGCGAAATTGTTATTTTAGATTATGTCATTTCAATTGCAGTTGTGTTTAATATGAATGCCGACGGCACCTGGAACATCGTTCATTATTCATTTTTCACTATTCACTATTCAATTATACAAGCCGCCTCACACTTTTTTTGACATAAAAAACACGAATTTCAGAATTAAGCGCCTAATCGGTACTTTAAACCAAAGGTCACTGCGTCATTTCGAGCATGGTTTCAAACGGACCGGCTTTTTCGTATGCCAATCGTTCAATGTCGGAAAGTGCGGAATCCAAGGTTAAGCGCGGCACGGCTTGGGGGTTTTGCAAATAGACAAAAGCGGTTGCGCAGTAATCGTCAATACGTTCAAATATGCCGGTGGCGTGGATTGAAGGGTTTTCGGAGAGATTTAAACCCCTCCCGGCTATTTTACCTGCCTTTTCCAGCACGGTTGCCTTTTTTTCTTCCCCTTTGGGAATGATGGAAAATCCGATTTGTTGGATCGTGACTTTGATTTTTTTGCGAAAAATGACCGGATCCGGCAGATGCCAGCGATAGAAGCTGACAAAATCCGGATTGGGATCCTGTGAATCCGGGTCTTTTACCATCAAAGGAACACCTGCCATCGGGGCAATATGGCTGTCCATTCCCCAGGCGGTCCCTACATAGTCTTCGAGCCCTGTTCCGCAAATTGTCGGGAGGCTGGTGTCTTCATCCATATACATCTTTACCTCTCCTTCACCATACCAGAACTGTTCTTTGTCAAGGACTCGAATGCCGATGGCGCACCCTATAAACCGACCGGGGCCCATAAATCCATCCGCAATGACAAAGTCCTGCTTTATGACCGTAGGGTTTTCACGGCGAAACGTCACATGCAGATAGCCAGTGTCTTTTGGGATATCAGGGCGAAGGGTATAATCGATTTGATAGTAAAGGGGAATGCGGCGAGACGCGGAGTTGGTAAGTTCGATTCTTATGCTTTCATTAAACGGAATGGGCAAATAGGTATTAAACCCCCGCCCTTCCTGTGCCGTGGTTAATGCTGAAGTATAAGGGACCGGCCGGCCGTGGGGCAGGCCGAAGAAATCGAGGCACGGAACCGATATGCTCGGGTCTTTACTGTGGTCATAAAATGCTTCCATCCAAACCGCCCGCATCAATTCGGGTTTCATGGGCGGAAACGTCATCCAGATATGTCTTATGACGCCGGGCCCTTTAAGGTTTGCAAGAACAACCTTTTCTCCCGGATTAAGGAATTTGTTCGGCGAGCCTTTTCGGCCGCCATGTGATTTGCCTCCGCTGCCCCGGTCTCCGGAAGGATTTTCAAAGCTCACGGACCGCGAATCAAGCGTTAAATCGATAAAAGAAGGATCGTTAAAAATGATATCGGGATTCATGGATATCTCCTTTAAAGCGTGCCGGTCGTCATATCCATTGGATTATCACCAGCCAGGTGGAATGTGTATCGGCCCTCCGCAGGTCAAATTAAAAATAATGCTCAGTATGGTACTCCACACGAAAAATCCGATTAAAAGGGCAACTTTTACGCCAAAGAGAGAAATAAGTAATACGGTAGTGGCCTTATTCCGCCCCCATTTTTCTTCCCAGCGGGGAAGGAGTCCTTCCCAGAATAGCGCAAAAACAAAAATCAATAAAAACCAGCCGATGAAATTCGTATGGGGTATGCCGAAAATATTCAACACATCCGCACTGGTCCATACCCATGATATAATTTCAGGCGAAGTGACGATCGGGTCAGTCCATAAATCGATTCCCATAGCGATCAGACCCCCAATTAGAGATCGCCACCTGAGGTCCATTTTTGGAAATACCTTTCCGGCTACCAGAACACAGCTATAGGCAATGTAAAACCATCCGATGCATGCAATGAAAGGTGTCTCAAAGAACCAAAAGCCTCCCTTGGTGAACCAGTAGGTTCCATTTGGAATAAAATAGCGCCCGATGAGAATCCACATGGATTCTTCCAATCCCGTATAGACAAACGAGCCTAACAGAAAGCACGACGCCATCCAGAAACCAAATGTTTTTCGGCAATGAAGAAAGCAAATCAGCCCCAATAACATACTGACGATATCGGTAATAAACTGAGCTTTGATAGAGCTGTTGGGTACCCCTTCAGCTAATATTTTTTGTCTTTCCGGTTCATTGGCACGGTGATATAAAGCACTTTTTTCCCAGGTCGGATTTTTCCATAAGGTCACATCCTGATTGCTCGGCACATTGAGAATGTGCGGTTGCACATGATGCAAATAGGTGGAGGCAAGAATGACGACAAGAAGCAATAAATAGGCGATGTAAATATAGGCCCGGCCCTCTTTGGAATGTTTCGGTGCATATTTAAATGGGTAGGTTACGTTCAATTTCGGTCCTCCTAACAGATTGTCATTATAACATGTGCGTAAGCATGTCGCATCGATAACTTACGTCTCATCAGATAGTATCTCCACAAAAACCTTAATCGTAGCGATAGTAATCAACACGACTGAGGGAACCGTTACCAATCCCAGCGCTACGATACCCGGTCGATTTTTAACCAGTAAAGACAAAAGCGCTGTAACTAACCAGAAAAAAAATATGGCGATGTAAGGGTAAAATTCTATGCGGTTTTTCCAAAGTTTTCCTATCATTTTCCAACCTCCTTATCGTCTCTATTTTGAAGCCTCCCCGCAGCAAGCCGCAGGGTTAGTACTCGCATTGCTTGTTCAAATAAAATATAAATTATTTAAGCATCCCATTTTGTTTAGAAGCGGTTTTAAAACCTCATTATTTTTAAAATCGATAAACTCCATAGGGATATAAGATCAATAGTATTGCCGTTTTGGCCAACTAATGAATCGCTTACCGGGACAGAAGTAAATCACCCCGCAGAAAGCTACGGGGTTAGCACTCGCATTGCTTGTTCAAGGTTAAAAAAAGTCAAGACCTCTCTCTATCAACCTACATTAATTGGAACGATAAAATATTAAGACGATCGATAATTTTGTTGATATATCAAAGCTGAACTGATATGTAAATTTATTTATCAGGGGAGCGCCTCATTTTTTTAAAACAATAATTGCCTATAAACAACATCTGTACCCAAACAAAAAAAAGAGTCGACGAAACATGAGATTATCCGGAAACGTAAAGTCCTTTTTCAAGGAATTATCGCCTTTCTATATCATTCTCATCACGATTTCACCTATTTTAATTTCTTTATTAATCCATATAATAATTCTTTCCTATGCAAGCCTTGTCAAATGGACTTGGTTCGACGAGAATAATGTTGCGGAAGAAGAGATTGCGGTAACCGTCATGGCTGCCGGTAAGAAAAATGACGGGCTAAAGTTCCAGGGAACAGATCAGCTAGATTCATTTGATGCTGACGATAACCTGTTTGACCCTGTTCCTGAAATTGAGTATCGCCCGGTATTGCCCGAGGTTGAAATTTTACCGGACCCAAAAGCCAGTGATGAATTGGACATTATCAGCGTCGAGGCGGCCGTCATGGACAACAAGTGGGTCAATCCCGCTACCGGAGGTCAGCCGCTTGACACCGGATCGGAAATGTTGGTGGGATCATTTTCCCGGCATATCCAGATATTGCGGGAAGGAGGTCTCGATGTCGTCTTTGTGTTTGACTCAACCGCCAGTATGTCAGGCTATTTGAAGAAGGTTAAGCTTAAGATAAAAAACCTTGCGTCGGCATTTAGGAAATTGGTGCCCACCTGCAGAATCGGATTGGTCACTTATCGTGACAAACCCGATGAATACGTGACCAAATGTTATCCCCTCACCTATGGCATTTTAGCTCTGAACGAATTTCTGTCCGAAATCAATTATGGAGGCGGTTATGACGTCAGAGAAGCGGTGGCGGAAGGTCTGAAGGTAGCTATTGAAGGGATGAAATGGAATGAAAAATCAAAGAAGTTCATTCTCCTTATTGGAGATGCGCCCCCGCATAAGGAAGATATGCCGCAGGCTGTTAAAATGATAAGAAAGTTCAGGGAAAAAATGGGGGGGAAATTATCAGTTCTTGATATTAGACGGCCTAAAAAAATGACAAAATATTATTGGACGACCGTTATTCTTCCAAACATGAAAGACCCCGGCATAGAAAGTTTCAGCTATCTTACGGACAGCCAGGCTGTTATGGCTGATTTTCAGACTTTTGCTGAAGTCGGTGGTGGTGAAAGTGCACGGTTAATTAATGAAGAGAAAGTGATCAAGCATATGCTGTTACTTATTTTCGGAACCAGATGGGAAATGTACCTCAATGAATTCATGAAAACCTTATAGAAATTCATTATTATTTTAGGGAGAGGCTTATATGAAAGTCAGAAAAAATTTTATCTTTACGGTAATGGCCCTTATACTGGTAACATTAATCCTTTATCCCACGCAATCTTACGCTGAAGATGACCCGGTCGATAATATGTCTTCTGAAATGGAGACGGTCGGCAACCCGCTGATGCTGCAAGAGGGTTTGCCTGAAACGAGTGGGCAAGAGGTCTTACCTGAAACAAAAGAAGAGGCTTCCGTAATGAGCCTGCTCGATCTTATTAAGAAGGGCGGCATAGTCGGATATTTGATTATATTACTTTCAGTAATATCCCTCGGACTAATTATCGATTACTCGATAACCATAAGGAAATCAAAAATACTCCCCTCCAGAGATATCACGGCGCTTCAAGCATTAATTAAAAACAGGAACCTGAAAGAGGTCGATAAACTGGATAAGGACACGGCTTCCTTCCTGTCAAAAGTTACGATAGCAGGCTTAAGAGAATCACACCTGGGCTATCAATCGATGATCAAGGCAATGGAAGATGCCGGTGAAGCGCTCGCAAGCGGCATTGCAAGAAAAATCGAGCATTTAAATGTTATCGGCAATATTTCACCCATGATGGGGCTTCTTGGAACGGTTATCGGCATGCTTCGGTGTTTCAATGAGATTTCGCATGCGGCCGGCGCCATCGAGCCTAAACAGCTGGCGGGGGGCATTTTTGAAGCGCTTATTACGACATGCATGGGGCTTATTGTCGCCATACCGTCTCTTTACAGCTACGCGATTTTTAGGAATCGTATTGATGAATATACGGGTGAGGCCGCGCTGGAAGCCGAACAACTGGTGTCTTTGTTTAAATCCGATCAAAACGAGAAATAGTC
Source organism: Desulfobacteraceae bacterium (assembly GCA_030620375.1). Lineage (GTDB taxonomy): Bacteria > Desulfobacterota > Desulfobacteria > Desulfobacterales > UBA5616 > JAUXEW01. The sequence continues at coordinate 5,380 of JAUXEW010000100.1, forward strand.
ATGCGTGCTTATCGAAAAAGAACCTGGGCTGCCATGGCGGTAAATATGACGCCGCTAATAGATGTTGTTTTTCTAATTATCATATTTTTTATCATCATGATAAATTTTTCTGAAATGCATATTAGAAAGGTAGATCTGCCAAAAGCGGATGAAGCCGGTGAGAGCCATGTAGATAAACGCTTAAAAGTCCCGATTGTCATAAAATCAGAAGGTATGATTTTTTTGGAAAGAAAAAAAATTCATGCGCGCAACCTGCCGGCTATTTTCAAAACCAAATATGATGACCCAAGAGACATTACGGTACAAATTAGAGCAGATGAGAATGTCCCGTATGAAGTGATTAAGCAGGTCATGCATAAATTGTCCCTCGCTCGTATCAGCAAGATAGAATTTGCTACGCTGAAAGAACAGCCGGAACCGCTTCAAAAGGACTTGGACGATGAAACTTAAACGCCGGGAATTGAATTTTCAAAACCGGAATTCCATTAACATCACGCCGCTTATTGATGTTATATTCCTCCTTATGATCTTCTTTTTGATGACGATCAATTTTTATACACCTGAGGGTGTGTTAGCGAATCGGCTTCCTCAAATTAGCAGCCAGGAGAGTGATGAATCTCCACAGGACTATGAAACGGTAAGATTACGGATAAAAATGATTAAAGAACAAACCCAGTTGAAGATCTATTTGCAGGAGCGAGTTGTTTTTAGCTATACAGATCTTTTGTACTATCTTGATCAACTGCCGGAAGAAATTCTAATCATTATTGAACCGAATAACAACGTTCCCTATAAACATGTTATTGGGGTATACAATATGTGCTTAAAATCAAAAAAAAAGAATCTCGTTTTCAGTATTTCCGCCTAAAGCCTATAAGCCGGATCACTAAACCCTAACGTTGCATAATAAGCCCTAAAATTTATGCACCATGGAAACCATTTCAGAACCGTGGCATATGAGATCTCAAACTCAACGATTCCAAAGGCTGACAGTTGTTTTAATCGCAGTCCTCGTAATCTGCTATCCTAATTTAGAAATTAATGCTTCCTCTTTTTTAAAAGCTGTTAACCAGCTTGATATGGGTCAGATAAGGTCATTCAATGAAATGAATGCCGCCGTTGAATTACTTGCGAATAGCTTAACAACGGCTATTGAGGAAAAAAAGGCCACATTCAGCTTTCAAAAACTAATCCTTACAAAATCAGGAGAGTGTGCCGGCAAGCTTGTTTCCCTCCATAAAATCACCTCAAAGATAACCGCTGCTGCCAAGCAGGAAAAAAATATATTTTTAATGAACCGGGATGTCATAAAGAACATACTGGCTTTAAATGAAAATATCATATGGAATTTTCAAGAAAATACCCTTGACAAAATGGAAGATCCTTCGGCCTTTTTTAAATCTCACGAATGGCAGGACCCGCAGTATTTAATCTCCTTATCAAGCTACTGGCTCGGATGGAATGGATATTACGGCAGTCTGTTATTTTCTGAAAATGACCCCATGAAAAACCTTCTGCTGGATGAAGCGATCAAAGGCTTTTCCCGCGCGTTTATCGATTTCAAGGAAGATTCCATTATTGCCAGAAGTCTTTTCGGGCGTGGACTATGCTATAGACAGATGAAGGCATATGAGAAGGCCTTGCATGATCTTAAATCTGCAAAAGGAAAAATAAGAAAAGATGATTTGTTGTATTTAAGATGCGTATACGAAGAATCACGGATTAGTTATCAGACCGGGAATTTTGGGACGGCACTACGTAGTCTGGATGAAATTCAAGAGGATTTCCCCAAAGAAAAAATTTCCAAAGAGATAACCGTTGGGCTAAACAGATTGAGGTTTAAAGTTTTGGTTGCCCTTTTGGAAAAACAGGAAGCGGAAAGCAGAAAGGGGCGAAAGACACTTGGCCAACATAATCAACGTATCTTTAACGAATTGAAGCCGCTGGCGATAAACCCTGATGGCGTGGCTGAGTTTTATCGTTACACACAGGAGAATGCGGACCGGTTGGGAGATCTATCATATGCCGATTTGGGGCCGGTTGCATCGATCGCGATCGGTGACCTGTTTTTTGATCAGAAAAACTATGACAAGGCACTTCATTATTATCTACCACTCCACGCTGATTTTCCTTCATTTCTCATCGATCGCATGGATGGTGTATGGTTTCGCACAGCGTATATTTACTGTAAAAAAGAACAATGGAACAAAGCCATTCCGTTTCTTGATGATTTTCACAAAAAATTTCCGGACTCTTTCTTAATTAAGCAGGCCGTTCCCCTATATTATGTGGCTGCCGCTAACAACTACAAGGGAAATACTACAGAAAGGACATACAGAAAATATATTGATTCCATTAAGGTTTATTTAATACGATGCAGCGGTACCTGTCCGGACCTGAGTGAGGCCCACTTCACACTTGGAATGCACTATCAAAAATCGGGGAAAAACAGTCTGGCTGTAACTGAATATTCTCGTGTCAATGAAGATTCCCCAAATTATTTTAAAGCCAAATATTACGTCCTGCAATCTTATATTGAAAAGCTGGATTCACTCGAAAAAAGAGAGCAGGGTCAATCTAAAGCGGCCGTGAAGATATATCATGACGGGATCGGATTACTGAAATCATACCAATCCGTTAGACTCAAGCAAAAAGAGACGGTGGGCCAAACGAAAATTGCACCTCACATGGCTATCCTTAAGGCAAACCTGCTTACGTTTGGCCCGGACGGTGCTTGCAGAGAAAGTGTGAAAACGCTGAAAGGCTTCGAGAACCGATTCCCCCTTCAGAAAAAGCTTTTTTTACAAGCGGTGTATTTGAGAACCGTGTGTTATCATCGGCTTGGGATGCTAACAGAAGCTGAAGAGGAGATTGATAGATTTATAGCTGTTTCGCCGGTTGATTCGGATCGATATGCTGTTCTTCGTAATCTGGCCGATAAATTTAATCATGAAGCGGAAAAGCTGCAAAGCAAAAGGGAAAAAATCGCCGCCGGCCGGCATTGGGAAACGGCGCTAATGATTTATCGTAAACTGTATAAAATTTCATGTGAGCATCCGCAATATAATCAATATTGCGATTTAGCTCAACTCAGTATGGCGGAGATTTACATCAATAAGGATCAGTTGGACGAGGCCGAAGCGTTATACCAGGACATACTTAAAAAAAATTCCCTGTCAGCTGACGCAGTTTACAGCCTTGGATTACTCTATGAGAAGAAGGGGCAGTGGAAAGATGCCCTTACGATCTGGAGAAGATTTTCGGACGGGGTAAAGGCAGGTACTTATCACTGGTTTGAATCCAGATACAGAACTGCACTGGCCCTCACCAAGATCGGGAAAAATGGTAAAGCATGCGATGTTTTAACCATTACGCTGGTGCTGCATCCTGATTTTGGAAATGATGAATTAAAGGAAAAGTACTTAGATTTAAAATCGGAAATTTGTAAAGCGGAGCAATAGAGATGTTAAAAAATATGGATCATCTCTCGATTAGTTGGTGTTAATTAAGGCAAAATTGGGTTATCTCCAATTGAGCAGGTGTGATCCCAGAGGGTACAAGGGGTCGAGGATTCAAGGATTCGAGTGAAATGCTAAAAAATTACAAAGATTTGAAGGTCTGGCAAAAGTCATACGAACTCTGTTTAGAGATATATAGAATAATCGCAACATTCCCAAA
>JAUXEW010000062.1 GCA_030620375.1 Desulfobacteraceae bacterium
CACTTGGATGTTCAACCAACACCGTGCTTCACCTCCCGGCCATCGCAAGTGAGGCGAATATCTCCATTGATCTGAACAAGATCAATGAGATCAGCGAACAAACACCACACCTTTGTTCGCTGAGCCCGGGAGGAATCCATCATATTGAAGACTTGCACCACGCCGGCGGGGTTTCCGCAGTAATGAAAGAACTTTCCCGGGCCGGCTTAATTCATCAGGATTGCATAACGGCAACCGGCAAAACCGTTGGGGAAAATATTATCGCATCAAATATTATTGACGGCCGGGTCATAAGATCCATTAACGACCCGTATCATAAAAAAGGGGGGCTGGCCGTTTTGTTCGGGAATCTCGCGCCCGATGGCTGCGTGGTGAAACAATCGGCGGTCTTGGATGAAATGCTTCGGCATGAAGGACCGGCCCGGGTGTTCGACTCAGAAGAAGAGGCTTCCCGGAACATTATGGATGGTAAAATAAAAAAAGGAGATGTTATCCTCATCCGGTATGAAGGGCCCAGAGGCGGACCGGGCATGCGTGAAATGTTAACCCCCACGTCGGTAATTGCCGGCATGGGGCTGGACGCCCACGTGGCATTGATTACGGATGGCCGTTTCTCCGGGGGAACCAGAGGCGCTGCTATCGGGCATGTATCTCCGGAAGCTATGCAGGGCGGGCCCATCGCCATTGTTCAGGAAGGAGACCTGATATCGATAGATATACCGGGGAAAACAATTACGCTTAACGTTGACGAATCGGAAATCAAAAACCGGATAGCCCATTGGACGCCGCCGGAATTGAAAATTCGCCATGGATATATGGCCCGGTATTCAAAAATGGTTTCATCGGCCGCCCAGGGGGCAATCGTTCGATAATGAAATAGGAAACAACTGATCATGAAGCTCAAAGGCACCGAAATTTTAATGAGAGTCCTCAAAGATGAGGGAGTGGATACGATTTTTGGATATCCGGGCGGCGCCATACTGGATATCTATGATGAACTGATCAACACGGATATCCGGCATATACTGGTTCGCCATGAACAGGCAGCAGTTCACGCGGCGGACGGCTATGCCCGGGCAAGCGGCAATGTCGGGGTCTGTTTGGTCACTTCCGGCCCGGGGGCCACCAATACAGTTACGGGAATCGCTTCCGCCTATATGGATTCCATACCGTTGGTCATTTTTACCGGACAGGTGCCTACGCCTCTGATCGGGAATGATGCATTCCAGGAAGTGGATATTGTCGGCATTACCCGTCCCTGCACCAAGCATAACTATTTGCTAAAAGAGGTGGAGGATCTGGAAAAAATTATCAGGGAAGCTTTCTTTGTCGCCAAGTCAGGTCGACCGGGACCGGTATTGATTGATCTACCGAAAGACATGATGAACGCAACCATAAACTATAAAAAAGCGGGCCCCCCGCAATTGAAGTCTTACAATCCGAATTACAACCCGAATATCAAGCAACTTCAAAAAGTGATTAATCTGATCAAAGACACCAAACAACCGGTCATCTTTTCCGGCGGAGGTGTGATCCTGTCAAAGGCCTCTGAGGAATTGGCGGAGTTTGCCCATAAAGCTCAAATTCCCGTAATGGGCTCCTTAATGGGATTGGGTACGTTTCCGGGGACAGATCCGTTATGGTTGGGAATGGTAGGCATGCACGGCACCTATCGCGCCAACATGGTCACCGGAAACTGCGATCTGATGATTGCAATCGGCGTTCGTTTTGACGATCGTGTTACCGGAAAAACAGACGCTTTTGCCTCACAGGCGACTATCGTGCAAATTGATATCGATCCGACTTCCATCCACAAGAATATACCGGTTTCGATTCCCATTGTGGGCGACTGTAAGGCCGCCCTGAAGAGTCTAAATAAACTTCTAGACAAGGAAAATACAAACGGTTTAAAAAAGAAGAGAACAAAATGGCTGGACCGGATTGAACAGTGGAAAAGCACCAGGCCCCTGGCTTATGCTCAATCAGAAAAGATCAAACCTCAGTATGTCGTGGAAAAGCTGTATGAACTGACAGAGGGCAAAGCGATTATCACCACCGAGGTGGGGCAGAACCAGATGTGGACAGCGCAGTATTATCATTTTAGCCAACCCAATCATTTTATCACCTCCGGTGGATTGGGTTGCATGGGCTTCGGCCTTCCGGCTGCGATCGGCGCACAAGTCGCCCGTCCCGATAAACTTGTCGTTGACGTGGCCGGTGACGGTAGCATTCAAATGAATATCCAGGAAATGGCAACCGCCTTGCAGTACAACTTGCCGGTGAAAGTCGTGATTTTAAACAACGGGTTTCTGGGTATGGTCAGGCAATGGCAGGAACTGTTTTATGAAAAGCGTTATGCCTGTACCCGAATGGAGGTTACTCCGGATTTCGTCAAACTGGCGGAAGCATACGGAGCCGTGGGGTTAAGGGCAACCAAACCGGAAGAAGTCGAAGCTGTTTTAAAAGAAGGGCTTTCTTCTTCGAAAACCGTTATTATGGATTTTGTCGTTGAACGGGAAGAATGCGTTTACCCGATGGTTCCTTCGGGAGCCCCTATTACGGAAATGCTCCTCGTTTAAATTCAGAGGAATATCGCTATGAAAAATGATAAACATGTTCTATCGATTCTGGTGGACAACGAGCCCGGCGTATTATCGAGAATTTCGGGTTTATTCAGCGGACGCGGGTATAATATTGACAGCCTGTGTGTCGCAGCAACATTAGACCCCAAGATATCAAGGATCACTATTGTCACAACGGCTGACATGCCGGTGATCGAACAGATTAAAAAACAGCTGAACAAACTGATTAATATTCTCAAGGTGTATGAACTGACCGGCAGCGAATTCGTTGAGAGGGAGATGGCCTTAATTAAGGTTAAAGCAAAGCCTGAATATCGCGCCGAGATACTGAGGATTGTCGATATATTTCGCTGCAAGGTGGTGGACGTGGGATTAAATCATTACACCATTGAAGTGACCGGGACTGAAGAAAAACTAAACGCCTTGCTCAGTCTCTTAAAACCCATCGGCGTGAAAGAGATCGTAAAAACCGGGATAATTGCTTTATTTAGAGAAATGAAATAAAATGTGTGTTTAAATTATAATAAACTTGGAGGAAACAATGGCAAATATCGATTTTGGCGGCGTAATGGAAGAAGTTATTACATCTGAAGAGTTCTCCCTGGACAAGGCCCGGGAAGTATTAAAAGACGAAACCATTGCCGTTCTGGGATACGGCATTCAGGGTCCCGGCCAGGCGTTAAATATGAAGGACAATGGGTTTAACGTGATTATCGGCCAGCGTGAAGGGACCATCTCGTGGGACCATGCCGTAGCAGACGGTTTTGTGCCGGGTGCAACTCTTTTTCCCATTGAAAAAGCAGCAAAAACAGCGACCGTCATTCAATTCCTTCTATCTGATGCCGGCCAGGTGAGCACCTGGCCAAAGGTCAAGGCATGCCTCAATGAAGGCGATGCGCTTTACTTTTCCCATGGGTTTTCCATCGTTTACAAAGATCAAACCGGTATTATCCCACCGGAAAACGTTGACGTAATTTTGGTGGCGCCAAAAGGCTCCGGCCGAACGGTGCGCACCAACTTCTTAGATGGAAGCGGGATTAACTCCAGCTTTGCCGTTTTTCAGGATTATACCGGACTGGCAAGGGAAAGGGCCCTGGCCCTTGGCATCGGCATCGGTTCCGGCTACCTGTTTCACACTACCTTTGAAAAGGAAGTACACAGTGATCTGACCGGCGAACGGGGCGTACTTATGGGTTGTCTTGCAGGTGTAATGGAAGCCCAATACAATCTTTTAAGGAAACACGGGCATACACCCAGTGAAGCGTTTAATGAAACCGTTGAGGAGCTGACCCAAAGTCTGATTCGACTTGTTGCGGAAAACGGGATGGACTGGATGTTTGGCAACTGTAGCACTACGGCGCAACGAGGGGCATTGGATTGGGCGCCGAAATTTCGAGACGCTGTGGTTCCCGTATTTAATGAACTTTATGAAAGTGTTGTTTCGGGAAAAGAAACCCGGCGGGTTTTAGATACCAACAGCGCTCCGGATTACCGGGAAAAACTCCAAAAAGAACTCGATGAAATCAAGAACTCTGAAATGTGGAAAACCGGTGCAACGGTCAGGTCGTTACGGCCTGAAAACCGTGAGCAGTAGAATGCCAAAGGATGTAATTTTCTTACCGTTCCTTTGGTTCCGGACCAAATTATAGGGGAATGAAAATGGAACCGATATTACTATATGACACGACATTAAGAGATGGCACCCAGGGAGAAAACATCAATTTTACCGCGGAAGAAAAGATTAAAATTGTAAAGCGGCTGGATGACATCGGCATACACTATGTTGAGGGTGGCTGGCCGGGTTCCAATCCTAGAGACAAACACTTTTTTGAATTGGCAAAGCAAACAACACTGTCAAACGCTCGCATCACTGCATTTGGCGCTACTCGAAAACCGGGAATCGTTCCGGAAAATGACCCGAATCTTAAAGCACTGATAGACAGTGATACGCCGGTAGTTGCAATTGTCGGTAAAAGCTGGGATTTTCATGTTGAAAAAATAATGGGAACCACCCTGGAAGAAAACCTCGCGATGATTCGGGAATCTGTTGCTTATTTAATCAATCACCGCCGGGAAGTCTTTTATGATGCCGAACATTTTTTTGACGGCTATAAAGCAAACAAAAATTACGCTTTAAAGACGCTGATTGCCGCCATTGAAGGCGGATCGAATATGATCGTGCTGTGTGATACCAACGGTGGTACCTTGACCTTTGATATCGAACCGATCATAAAAGATGTACGAAAAATCTTGAATGAACACGTTGCCACGCTACCTGTAAAACGGTCCGTCAAGATCGGTATTCATGCCCACAATGATTGCGGCCTGGCCGTGGCCAATTCCATCGCTGCAATACGGGCCGGCGTGGTTATGGTCCAGGGAACGATCAACGGTTACGGAGAAAGGTGCGGCAACGCTGACCTCACTTCAATTATACCGATTTTGTGCTTAAAAATGAATTGTGCTTGCTTAGACGGGGACCAGCTGAAAAAAATTCGCAGTATCTCAAGGTATGTCAGCGAAACCGCCAATATGACGCCTTTAAACACCAGACCGTTCGTCGGTAAGAGCGCTTTTTCCCATAAAGGCGGGATTCATGTGAACGCCATCATGAAAACACCAGCGGCCTATGAACATATGGACCCGGAGCTGGTGGGCAACAAACGTCGAGTTTTGATCTCAGACCTGTCCGGCAGGAGTAATATCGAATACAAGGCTAAAGAGATTGGTATTGAATTAGGCACAAACGGATATGACAGTAAAAAAATTGTCTCGGAAATAAAGCGAATGGAGGAGGAAGGCTACCAGTTTGATATTGCCGACGGATCGTTTAAGATCCTGATGGAAAAGTTTACCGACCAATTTAAACCTTGTTTTGAGCTGGAATCCTTTAGGGTAACCATTGAAAAAGATAAAGCCCTGCCCTGCTCATCCCATGCCACCATAAAAATTTCAGTGGATGGCAAGCATGAAATCACCGCGGCCGAAGGTCACGGCCCGGTCGGTGCCTTGGATAACGCGCTTCGCAAAGCATTGGGCAATTTTTTTCCGGACTTGGAATCCATGGGATTGGTGGACTTCAAAGTCCGCGTGATGGATGGACAAAAAGGGACTGCTGCAAAGGTCCGGGTATTTATTGAATCCCGAGACGATAATAATATCTGGACCACTGTCGGTGTATCGGAAGATATTATCGAAGCCAGCTGGCAGGCCTTAGCGGATAGTTTTCAATATAAGCTGGCCGGCACATGAGCTGCCGGATTAAACATTGGCTTTCTTAAATTGGCTTGAATATTTTCCGATTCGTGGTATATTTAAACTCAATTGAGCGAGCCCTAAGCACCGGGTTGTTAAAACAGGCAACAACCAATCGAAAGGACGGTTTTTCGTGAAGGAAAAATGGAGGGAAAACGCCGCGGGATTGGCAAGACACGCTATCCTGCGGCCGATGCTTACACACGTTTTCTATCAAGTCTAAAGGTCATAATGATGAAGAATGCAGCACAACGAAAAAATTTAACTTTTTTCCAGTCCATTAATAAAGGAGAAAAACAATGAGCGAAAATGTTATTATATTCGATACGACTTTAAGAGATGGTGAACAGTCTCCCGGCGCCAGCATGAATACCGCCGAAAAACTGCGCCTGGCCACGCAGATGGAAAAGCTGGGCGTGGATGTATTGGAAGCCGGGTTTCCGGCGGCTTCCGATGGGGATTTTGAAGCGGTTTCCGAAATTGCTAAAAAGATGAAAAAAATCCAGGTCACCGGTTTGGCACGTACCAACAAAAATGATATCGATCTCGCCTGGAACGCCGTTAAACATGCACCCAACCATCGGATCCATATCTTTATAGCGACATCCGATCTCCATATGAGTGAAAAGCTGAAAATGTCGCGAGACCAGGTCTTACAGGCCTCTGTAGATGCCGTGAAGTATGCCAAATCCTTTACCGATAATGTTGAGTTTTCGGCAGAAGACGGTTCCAGAAGTGATCAGGATTTTATGTGCAAGGTGTTTGAGGCCGCCATTGAAGCCGGCGCCACAACCATCAATCTCCCCGACACCGTAGGATATGCCATTCCGGATGAATTTGCCGAACTGGTCCGATACGCGAGGGACCATACCCCCAACATGCACAAGGTGGTCTTGAGCGTGCATTGCCACAATGATTTAGGCCTTGCCACGGCCAACACCCTGGCCGCCATTGAAGCCGGGGCACGGCAGGCAGAAGTGACGATAAACGGTATCGGGGAAAGGGCCGGCAACACCTCCATGGAAGAAATCGTCATGGCCCTTCATACACGGCCTAATTTTTTCCCATTTACAACCAATATCAAAACGGAACAAATTTATCCGACGAGTCGGCTGGTCAGCACCATCACGGGAATTTTGGTACAGCCCAATAAAGCCATCGTAGGCGCAAATGCCTTTGCCCATGAGGCAGGAATTCATCAGCACGGCGTTCTGGTCAATCCCATGACCTATGAAATCATGAAGCCGGAAACCATCGGACTCAGCGCAAACAAGCTGGTCCTGGGTAAGCACTCCGGAAGGCATGCCCTGCATGAACATTTAAAAGAAATGGGCTATGATCTCAGCCCGGGTGAATTGAACACTGTTTTTAAAAACTTCAAAAACCTTGCAGACAAAAAAAAGCATGTATTGGATGAAGATTTAGAAGCCCTGGTCCAGGAGGGCGTTCTCAGAACCACTGAGATCTTTAGGCTGGAGTATCTTCATGTAAGTAGTGGCACAACGGTTATGCCCATGGCCAGTGTTGTACTCACTATTAACGAAAGGGCTGCGAAAGGCTCGGATTACGGCAACGGGCCGATTGATGCGACATTTAATGCCATTGCAAAACTGACGGGAACCGATTCGGAGCTGTTGCGATTTACCATCAGTGCTTTGACGGGCGGCACGGATGCCCAGGGAGAGGTTACCGTCCGATTGAGGGAAAGCGGTCTGGTTGCCCTTGGGAGAGGCACCGATCCGGATATCATTACGGCCAGCGCAAAGGCATATATAAACGGCCTTAATCGACTGGAATACATAAAAGAACATCCGGCTACGGTAATTCAATAACCCCGTAAAAAAGCACAGCGGACGATTATCATTATATCTACTTCGTCCGCTGTGCTTTCAACGTAGTGAGAGGAACTACTCAATCTCCCATCTTCGCCATATACTCATCATACAGGGTCTCAAGGGCAAGTTTATGCTTTGCTTCTTCCTGGCACAACATTTTAAAAATCGCTTTTTTATCTTGAGCATCCAAATTATCTAACAGGGTGTTATATAATTTTAACGCTTTTTCTTCCCGTTTCATGGCGACCAGCAGGATTTCATTATAGGCCATTCCTTTTTGATATGCCATATCCACCATATAATCACTCCGCTTTAAATCGGTAATCCACCTGAACTTATAATCTGCCAGGCTCGCTTCAATGTCTTTTTCGCCTATATTTTCAAGCAGCGATTGATGTTTTTTCTCTTCCTGGGCAAACTCTTTCATCATCTCTCTCGCCCCTGCCATGGATTCTTCTTCACTAACCATCTCATAGAACATAACGGCTTCTTTTTCTTTTTCAATGGCAAACTCAATAATCGCTTTTAAATTTTCAAACTGCATATAACTTTATCTCCTTTCATTAAATTGATAAAAGAATATTAAATGGGCTAACGGGCCAACCGGCCTGCCGATTAACTTTACTTATTGAGAAGTTGAGACCTTTAACGTGCCGATAATATCGGTTACTTTTTCAATGTTTCGCTTTTTAAGAAAATCCGTTATGCCGCCGATGATATCCATGGTGGCCCTGGGGTTTATAAAATTCGCCGTTCCAACCTGTACTGCCCTGGCCCCGGTAATGAGGAATTCCAATGCATCATTTGCCGTTATAATCCCTCCGACGCCGACCACCGGAATCGCAACATTCCGAACCACTTGCCACACCATTCGAAGCGCGACAGGTCTAATGGCCGGGCCTGAAAGTCCTCCGGTAACATTGGCAAGTTTCGGAGTCCGGGTCTCAACATCAACGGCCATTCCGGTTATCGTATTTATCAGCGATAAGGCATCGGCACCTGCCTCTTCCACCTTTTTTGCAATTTTTACAATATCGGTGACATTGGGGCTGAGCTTAACGATTAACAGTTTTGTCGTTCGATCCCTTACCGCCTGGACAACATCGTAAGCTGTCTGAGGATCTATGCCGAAAGCCATGCCACCCGCGCTGATATTGGGGCATGAAATGTTGACTTCAATCCCTGATATTTCTTCAACACCATCTATACGTCCGGCCAGATCCGCATATCCCTCTATACTTTTCCCGAAGATGTTAACAATGATCGGTGTTGAAATACTTTTTAAGAACGGCAGCTTTTCCTTTTGGAATTGATCTATGCCGATGTTCTCCAACCCAATGGCATTCAGCATGCCGCATGGCGTCTCAACAATTCTGGGTGGCGGGTTCCCTTTTTCGGGGTGTAAAGACAGGCCTTTAACAATAATGGCGCCCAACCGATTTAAATCAATAAGCGGTTCAAACTCTTCGGCGTATCCAAACGTGCCGGATGCCGTCATTACGGGATTTTTTAGTTCGATTTTACCGATATTGACCGTAAGATCCGGCTCATTTTTGTTATTCATCATGGATCAGTACGTTTACTTCCGCCCATGTCTTCGCATGATTGTTATTTTTAAAAATTCGAGGCAGCCTCAGGCACCGTTATCTTCAGGTAGCGTTGTGCATCGATGTCTCCCGCATCAGCGGCAAACCGAAAGTCTTTCAACGCCAAGTCTTTCTTCCCCGACATCAGATAAACCCTACCTCTTCCGTAATAAAAAGGGGCCTTTCCCGAATCTATAGAAATGGCTTTATTGAACGCATCAATTGCCTTTTCAAAATTACCCAGTTCTCCGTGAGATATCCCCAGATAGAAGTAAACATCACTTTTTTGGGGTTCCATCGTTATGGCTTTATGGTAATATGTTATGGCCCTCTCGTTATTCCCGTAAGTTGCACACAGTGCGCCCCTATCAGCCCAGTAATCAGCATCTTTAATTATAACGCTTAGTTCAGGTTTCTTGCCTACAATCGTTGACGGCATTCCAACCGTCGTTCCAAGCGAGCCCAATTTGCTATAATAGGCCATCACTGTCCGAATATCGCTCAATCTAATCTTTGAAGTGGTATAAACCTGTCCCCCATCAACGTCGCCAATAAAAGACATATTGCCTGTCCTCGGCAGCGCTTCGGAGCCCTCCGGAAGGCCGGCAAACTTCGCAATAGCGGAAAGATAATCCCCCAGATTAATATCCATGGAAACCAGGGGCCCTATGGACACATCCTCCTTGAGCTTCCGTGTTATCTTGATCAATTCAGCCATTTCATCATCATTCGGGGCAAGCAGAAAATAATTGCCGACCGTGGCTATTCGCCACTCATATTTGATCGATGCCGGTATGTCTCTGCCTGCCGGTCTGTTTTGGTCGCTGGGCATGAAAGGCAACTGCATATTAACACCGACGACCTTATGCCCTCCCACAATACTGTCCGCTGTTCGAATAAACACATCATCAATTTTTAGGCCCAGCTGATTTTCTGTCAGTTTCGTCATATTTTGCATATATTTTTCCAGCCATGGCAGGTATTCCGATTCTAAAAAGTCAGGCGTTTGGGCACCATCTTTTAATACGCTGATCATTTCGAATTGAATGTCTCCATTTGAAAACGTCATGCCGCCGGCCATCTCCCCGGTAAAATGATTCATTATGGTTGAAAGCTGAGAAAAATCGATCCCAAGTTTCTCATAAAATTTTCCAAAGACCTCATCAATCAACTCGATAAATCCCTTAAAGTCATACCGGTGTGACCTAAACGTAATCTGCCGGCTCGGGCGGTAATTATCAAGAAAGGTCATCATTTCACCGCGGACAAATAACCTGGACAGGTCACTTTCTTCAACGGCGGCAGCTTTCAAGGAAAAGGTAATCTCATTCGCGTCGATATCAATACTTTCTGAAAGCATCTCTACCTGGGCTATCGTATCGATTATTTTAAGCAGCATATCTTGAAGATCTTGGGGCGAAAGTTCAATGTTTTGTCCCTTTGAATCAATGGGCAGCTTTTCCAGTTTTTGAATCGATTCACGAATCTTTTGATCGTTATTTTTCAGGAGCCTGTTAACCGCAACTTCAACAGTAATAAAGTCTCGGGATTTTGAAGCCGACGCCTCGATAAGCGCATTTTGTATGGCTTCCGAGACCCCTTCGGGTTTAGCACCCGGCGGCAAAGAGATAATATAAAAGTCGGGACCGGCCAAGGCATTGAACCCGTTCTGAAAATTGGGGTTAGGGGTCCGGAAAGGGATCAAGGCGACCATTTCCGGCTGAGAATCTTGATTCATTACCAACCCGAAAACAATTAACCGGTCCGCATCAATCCAGTCTGTTCCCTGGAGCATGGCTCTGAGCATGGCGGTGGGTGACTTCATCGGCTGTTTGGGGTCCGACTTGATCAGGTCATCGATAATGTTCAGTTTTTCTTCAATCCGGGCAATCTTGACAACTACATCCAATACGTTCGTTGTCTCCTGGGCTGCACATAAAAACGGGTGTATTCCAAGAATAAGCACCATAAAAAAGAGGATTATAAAAAGTGTTTGCCCGATGGGTTTTGTTTTCATTTGGATCACCTCTGTTTATATCTCTTTTTATAAATTTGACGGATTCGTAAAATGTCAAAAAACGTCCTTTTTTGTCATTCCGTCCCTGATCGGGGGCCGGGATGACGTCCGGGTTCCACTGGGTGACCGTCATGCCGGACTAGATCCGGCATCCAGCCATAGATGGCGAACATCAACTCGAGAAAATCGCTTACTTTAGGTGTGAATGTCTCAAATTTACCGTTTCCGGCTTTTCCAGATTAGGTTTTATACCATAAGTAATAGACCGTTACAACTTATTAATCGATTTTGGTTGTAACCAGATCAACGCTAATCGTATGCATAGATTTCGTATTGCGTTTCTACCCCAAGCAGCTCATCAATTTTATTCTGTATTTCACCTCTTTCCTTACTTAAAATCCATTCTCGCCAATCATCAATGGATCGCCAGGTGCTGATTACCAAATATTCTCCGGGATCATCCATTCTTTTTAATGTTTCCCCGGATATATATCCGGGCTGATTCATAGTAAAGGCGCGTAGCTCCATCAGTAAAGCATTCAAACTTTTTTCTTTGGTTTCAGGCACTTTCCTCTTAATCAGTATTTTTACTGCCATTTCAGCCTCCTTCCGCGTTTTCTTCACACACCATTCATCTAACTAGTGTTCATCCAGAAATGGTAGATTTTGGTTCAGAGCAAGGCCTGAGCTATTTTGAAACCGCAGGAATAGCGTGCTATTTTGAGGATTTCAAAAGAGCGAAAA
>JAUXEW010000276.1 GCA_030620375.1 Desulfobacteraceae bacterium
CAGTTGAACAAGCAATACGAGCACATTCCCTTTACTCCCCTTAAAAACAGCCTTCTTTACAGCAATTTTAGGGTGCGAAACTTGAATCCTATTGATTACGATTATGATTAAAGATAAAATAATCGAAACCGTCTAAATCGGACATTTTACGAATTCATCAATATTCATTATGCTAATCTTGCAATAGGATTTAAATTTTCATGAATACATGGCAACGATTTGAACATGTTTGCCGCGCCATGTCAGATCCGGCAATTTACCCCCATCCGGTTTCTCATCTCGAGCGGCGTGATACCCATATTTCCGCTGTATTTTTGACCGGGCAATGGGCCTACAAAATTAAAAAGCCGGTTGTTTTTGATTTTCTTGATTTTCGCGATCTCAATGACCGAAAACGCTTTTGTGAACAGGAAGTTTCATTAAATAAAAGATTCAGTCAAGATGTTTACATTGGCGTAATTGGAATCTATGAAGATCAAAAAAACAGGATATCGTTACAATCCAAAGGCAGGATTATAGAATATGCCGTTAAAATGGTTCAATTACCTGTGGAAGCGAATCTGAAGGCACTTTTACAAAACAACCTTATCCGTGAGACCCACATGGAATCGTTGGGGCGGGTGCTGTCAGATTTTTATCGAGACGCAACTCAAAGTTCCATGATTGATCAATACGGGCGACAGGAGGTGATCGCTTACAACATGGAGGAGAATTTTCGAGAAATCGAACCGTTTGCGGCGGAACTGCTGAATGCCGAACAATGGAAATTTATTTGCAACGTCAACCGGGCATTTCTTAAAGACCATTATGATCTGTTTGAACACCGGATTCAAACCGGAAGAATTCGTGATGGGCACGGTGATTTAAGGACAGATCATGTCTATTTTTATAACGGTATCCAGGTCATTGATTGTATAGAGTTTAATGACCGATTCAGATTCGGGGATGTGGCCCTTGACCTGGCGTTTTTGCATATGGATCTGGAACATTTGGGTTACCCGGATGTGAGCCGTGAACTGATAAAAGCCTATGCTGATAATGCCGGTGACCCGGAAATTTACGCATTGCTCAATTTTTTTTCCGCTTATCGCGCTATCATAAGATTAAAAGTGTCTTGCTTTCAGTATGGGGAGCTTGAAAAGCGGCATCCGGCAGAGGTTAAAAATGAAATTCAACTCTTCATGGATCAGGCGTATCAATACACCATTTTATTCGGCCGACCAACCTTATGGGTATTTTGCGGCCTACCCGCAACCGGGAAATCGACCTTGGCAAAACGGACAGCCGCGGCTTTGTTTATCTCCCTGTTTCAATCGGATATGGTTCGTAAACAAGACCAACCGGAACCGCACCCAGAAATCGCCGGGTTTGATGAAGGGCTGTATCGTCCGATGATGCGGGGCCGTGTTTATGCTCATCTGCTGGCCATGGCTCAGGATGAGCTTAAAAGCGGGAAGTCAGTTGTACTGGATGCAACTTTTTCGACTAGAAAATGGCGGGAAGCGGTCCGCCAATTGGCGCTGGATATAGATGCCGGCCTGATTTTTGTCGAATGCACCTGCAAAACAGACACGATCCGATCTCGGCTTAAGCAGCGAGAGAACGTGCCGGGAGATTCGGATGCCCGCCTAACCCATTTTCAGCAGTTAATTGAAAAATTCGAGCCCTTTCAAACACATGACCCAAAGACGCATTTCAAAATAGATACCGATCGACGGTTGGATCAAGTCCTGATTGAAGTGCTTTCAAAGGGTTATGCCTGTAAGCGCGCCCAAATCAGGGCGATTCTATAAATTCATCACAGTGACATCCTTCACCCCAACTGATTTTTTACAATTTGTAAAAAAATCCGACAAACCAGCCTGAAGAAATTTTCTAATATTTTATCGGCGAAAATATTATATTAAGTTTTTATAACGAGTTATAGAGTGCCATGAAGATCATTTCCAGTTGGCACAAGTGTTGCTCTACTGATTTTCAAAAAAGACTAACCAGGCCGATCATTCTGTACCACCGGACGAGACGGCTGCAAAGAAAATCCCACCCGGAATCGGGATGACAAAGAGGAGGGTATCCCCATGCTGGTGAAAAACTGGATGAGTAAAAACGTAGTTGCCATTGATGCCGATGATTCAGTTCGGGAAGCACGGGATCTTTTAGGACGTCATGAAGTCCGAATGATCCCGGTAATGGAAAGTGGTACGCTGATAGGGGTTATTTCGGACCGGGATGTTAAAAAAGCCTCTGTACCGGAATCAGTGCCATCAGACCTGGAAACCGTTAAACTTTCAGCGATTAAAGTCAAAGCGGCCATGACCAAAGGGGCTATTACGGTCACACCGGATCACACCGTCGAAGAGGCTGCCGAACTCCTTCTCGTCAATAAGATATCCGGTGTTCCGGTAGTTAGCCCGGAAAATAAGGTTGTCGGCGTTATCACTCAATCCGATTTGTTTCGAGCAATGATCTCATTGACAGGTACCGGAAAACACGGCGTTCAATTCGCTTTTTATGTGAAAGATGAGCCCGGGTGTATCAGAAAAATCACGGATACAATTCGCGACTACGGCGGCAGGATCGCCAGCATTCTGGCGACTGACGAACGCTGCTCCAAAGGATATCGCCGAATTTATGTTCGGGTCTACAATATTGATCAACCCAGCCTCGAAAGACTCAAAGAGGTTTTGAAAGAAAAATCCACTATCATTTATATTGTGGATCATTCAAAAAAAACCAGAGAAATTTTTGAAGAGCCTCTAAGCTGATCAATTTCATTTACCATTAGGGATATTTAAAAGGAGGTGTTTAATGAAAGAAATAAAAAAAATTGTTTTCCCCGTTGATCTTTCAGAAGTATCGAAAAAAATTGTTCCCTATGTGGAGACTATGGCCGAAAAATTTGAAGCTGAAATTCATCTTTTATTCGTAGCGCGAGTGTTTGATTATTTTGTTAGTATTTATGTGCCCCATCCATCCATTAATCAGTTTGAAAATCAAATCGGTGAAGGGGCCAAAAAACGGTTACAGGAATTCAAAGAAACGTATTTTCCAACATCTAGGGTGGCCAAGTCAGTCGTTGTATCGGGTGACGCTTCTGAAGAGATTATAAAGTATGTCGAAAACGAAGAAATTGATCTGCTTATCATGGGAACGCATGGAAGGAAGGGGTTAGACAAAGTAATTTTTGGTTCGGTCGCAGACCGTGTGTCAAAAATGGCACCGATTCCTGTTTTACTGGTAAATCCTTATAGAATTCCGGAGTTAGCCGGGGATCATACGAAATAGGCATCACTTACCCTGTTAACCCGCACCATAAGACCATTTGGGAAAAAAACTTGGATTTAATATGAAGCGGGCTCCAGGGGGAGGAGGGGAGTATGAGTTAAGGATAGATCTTAGGAAACTTTAAAGCATTTTGCAAAATATGGTCCCGGAGAGGTCAACAGCTTACTGCAGGAAGCTTCAATTATTAACCTGGTCGATAAAGAAATAACGATGAAAAAGAAAATAAAGATACTCATTACAGAGCGAAATCCCCATGTCAGGGAACTTCTAAAACGAGAAATGGCGGCAGAAGGATACTGCGTTC
>JAUXEW010000273.1 GCA_030620375.1 Desulfobacteraceae bacterium
GAAGGCAACCGATATCCACGCAATGTTTAATTCCCGTAGGAGCTCCGTTGTAGCCTGTGGACAATACCCTTTTGTCCTTTACGATGCTAGCGCCTACTGCGCGCCTGATACACGTGGAGCGCCTTGCCACCAACTGTGTGTTATCCATAAAGTAGGTTTCCCAGGTTGGCCGACCTTCTTTTCCGGGCATTAAACCGCCTCCTTATACGATATCCTTCGGATACAAGGGAAATGCTTCACAAAGCTCGTGCACTTTACCATCGGTCCGGCTGATAACGTCGTCATTATTCGGGTTTTTAAACGTCCGCTATCAGATACGCAATGATTCTCGTATCCAACGCGTATTCCTCATTTCATATGGGGAAACATTTTGCCAAGGTTATTAAACTTATCAATACGTAATTGATGCCGCCCACCATCGAACGGTGTTTCAAGCCAAACGGTTACGATTTCAAGTGCAAGACCGACGCCGGTCACACGACCTCCCAAAACCAGTATATTGGAATTGTTGTGCCGTCTGCTCATAATGGCGGCATAAAGGTCCATGCAAAGCGCCGCCCTGACATTCGGAAATTTATTCGCGACCATGGACATGCCGATCCCGGTTCCGCATAGCAGGATCCCCCGTTCAAATTTCCCGGAGGAAATCGCTGTGGCGACTTTGATGGCAAAATCCGGATAATCCACCGAATCTTCACCACGGGTTCCCACATCCTCCACCACCATACCGTCTTCCTTTAGGTATGCTTTGATGTCTTCCTTTAACGGATAAGCCGCATGGTCACTGCCAATAATTAACGGTGTTTTATTTGAGAACATGTTCGCACCCCTATATCCAATGAGTGGTTTTATTTTAAGCCACGATCGTCATATAACGGATAAATTTTTTATATAAATAGATATTATTATTACTGCAAGAAAAAATTCCATATATTAAAACAATTATGATGTCGCTTATCCATGAAAAAAATGAAGCACAACCTATATTTGGTATTTGGGTTTTTTTAAGAAACCGTCAAAGAATGGATATGCTTATAAGTCGGGGAATTTTGAATAGGACTGACCTAATGCTCGTATTGGCTTAAAATCAGCGATCCGTTTGTCCCTCCAAAACCAAAAGAGTTGGTCATGGCGACTCTAACATCTGCCTTGCGAGCGATATTCGGGACATAATCAAGATCGCATTCATCATCCGGATTATCGAGATTTATGGTTGGAGGAATAATTCCGTTTTCAATGGTTAATGCCGTAAATACCGTTTCCACCCCACCGGCGCCCCCAAGCAGGTGCCCGGTCATAGACTTTGTTGAACTGATTGGAAGCGCTTTCGCATGGTCTTTAAAAACCGTCTTAATGGCTTTGGTTTCATATAGGTCGTTTAACTTAGTTGAGGTGCCATGGGCATTAATATAGTCGATTTTTTTATACGAAATATTCGCATCTTTTAATGCGGCGGCCATACACCGCGCCGCGCCGTCACCTTCAGGGTGCGGTGCGGTCATGTGATATGCGTCACCGCTCATTCCATATCCTACTATTTCCGCATAAATATGGGCGCCCCGCTCAACAGCGGATTCAAGCGTTTCTAAAATAACGATGCCACTCCCTTCAGCTACCACAAAACCATCCCGATCCCGATCAAACGGCCGGGAGGCTTTTTGAGGTTCATCATTTCGAGTAGATAATGCTTTCATCGAGTTAAATCCGGCAATGCCGGTGGCGGTAATTACCGATTCCACACCCCCGGCGATCATGGCATCCGCGGCGCCGAGTTTGACGATTCGATAAGCTTCGCCAATGGCATGCGTGCCGGCCGCACAGGCGGTTGCTATCGAAGAGTTAGGGCCTTTGGCACCCAAATGTATGGAGATCATTCCCGGAGCCATATTCCCGATAATCATGGGAATGAAAAAAGGACTCACCCGCTTTGGACCCTTACTGCTTATGACGCTGATGGTTTTTTCAAGCATGCCCAGGCTGCCAAGGCCACATCCGGTTATGACCCCTACTCTATCTGAAGTTGAAGCGTCAATTTTTAACCCGGAATCTTCCAGGGCCAATCGGCTTGCGGCAACCGCATACACAATAAAATATTCGGTTCTCCTGGCCTCTTTCCTGGGAAGAAAATCTTCCGCATTAAAATCCTTTACTTCTCCTGCAATCTTTGTGTCAAAATCGGAAGCATCAAATCTCGTAATTTCACCGATACCTGATTTTCCAGCGCACAGTGCAGCCCACGTTTTTTCTACGCCGGTCCCTAGCGGTGTCACTAACCCTAGTCCGGTAATTACCACACGCCTGTCCAAAAAACCTCCAATTTCTAGATGTGAAAGCCTTTTTAAATTTTAAAGGCCTTTAATAAAGTTGATAGCATCTTGAACTTTAACCAATTGTTCCGCGTCTTCATCGGAAATATCAACGTCGAATTCTTCTTCCATTGTCATCACCAGTTCTACAAGATCCAATGAATCCGCACCTAAATCGTCAACAAATACGGCTTCCGGTACTACTTCATCCATTTCCACGCTGAGTTTTTCCGCAATTATCTTTTTAACTTTATCTTCTATTGACATGTGCTGATCTCCTTTAGCCTAATTTACATATACATGCCGCCGTTCACGTGGATGACCTGCCCCGTGATGTATGCGGCGTCTTCTGATGCAAGAAACATTACCGTGGGGGTTATATCTTCAGGTGTTGCTGCCCGCCCCAACGGTATTTGATCAATCATGGCCTGCTTTGCATTATCAGAAAGCATCGCCGTCATATCCGTTTCAACATAACCGGGAGCAACGGCGTTAACCGTAATACCGCGCGATGCAAGTTCTTTTGCTGCGGATTTGGTTAACCCGATGATGCCTGCCTTTGATGCAACGTAATTTGCCTGGCCGGGGTTGCCACTGACACCGACAACCGACGTCATGTTAATGATTCGTCCGTAACGTTGTTTCATCATCGTCTTGGCGGCAAGTTTCATACAGTTAAACGCACCCTTGAGATTGGTATCGATAACGTCGGTCCAATCTTTTTCTTTCATCCGAACGAGAAGTCCGTCCCTGGTGACACCGGCATTATTCACCAGAACGTCAATTCTACCGGTCGCATCAATAATTTTTTTGAAAAAATCCGCCACATCTATTGCAGAGGAAACATTCACCCGCATACCGGTGGCCCGGCCTCCCAATTTGGTGACAAGGGTCTCTGTTTCTTCGGCGCCGGCACTATCGGTAGAATAGTTGAAAAAGATAATCGTTTGGGGGTCGGCAAACGCAACACATATGGCCCTCCCAATTCCGCGGGACCCCCCGGTTACCACAACGGTTCGATTGTCCTGATCCGGCATAGTTCTCTCAGTAAACCATTTTAACTAGTGCCCATCCATAAATGGCTATTTTCCGCAATCTCTGTGTCAGATTCGGATTTTGGCACGAAGTGAAGCTTTTTAGCGCTATCCTCGAAATACGTAATGTATTACTGTGGTTGCACGCAGTGAAGCTTTTCAGCGCTAAATCCTCATCTTCCTTGACCTTGCGAAAACTATCTCATTTCTGGATGGACACTAACTAATCTTCAACTTCAATTACATTCCGGCCTTTGTAGCTACCACAGCTGGAACATGCATGGTGGGGTAACCTGGCATCACCACA
>JAUXEW010000151.1 GCA_030620375.1 Desulfobacteraceae bacterium
CCTAACGAAAACCAGATCATTTTTTTTCAGGCACTCACAGTATCGTTTCCCACAAATAACGTTTACCTAGTGTCCATCCAGAAATGGTAGATTTTGGTTCAGAGCAAGGCCTGAGCGATTTTGAATCCGCAGGAATAGCGTGCTATTTTGAGGATTTCAAAAGAGCGAAAACGAAGCTCCGGGCCAAAAGATGCCGTTTCTGGATGGACACTACCTAATATGAACATTTCAAAGGAGGCACTACAAATGCCCAAGCCAATTATCGAAGAACTAAAACCGCTTTTTTTACCCGAATCCATCGCTATCATTGGCGCATCAAATACGGTAGGTAAATGGGGAAATGTGATGGTGACCAGACCGGTCCAATCCGGATACCGGGGCCGAATCTATCCCATCAATCCCAAAGAAGAAAAAATCTATGGGATAAAGGCTTATCCCACTATCCTTGATGTTTCGGATTCCGTTGACCTCGCCATATTTACCATCCCGGCCGTCATGGTACCGGATGCGATGAGAGACTGTGTTAAAAAAAACGTAAAAGCCGGCGTAGTCATATCCGCCGGATTCGCCGAAACCGGACAAAAAGGAGAAGCACTTCAAAATGAGATAGCGGCAATAGCAAAAGACGGTGGTATTCGATTTATCGGACCGAACTGCATGGGATTCTGGAGTTCACCGGTTCGTTTAAACACGGCGTTTCATTTCATGCCGGAACCTGGTGGGATTTCCTTTGTCTCGCAAAGCGGTACCATGGGGGGGTACCTTTTAGAGACCGCCAACAATAAGGGATATGGCTTTAATTCTTTTTTGAGTGTGGGTAACCAGGCTGATCTCTCCATGGCCGACTATGTCGAGTATTTAGGTGATGATGACGCAACAAAAGTAATTGTGCTGTACATTGAAGGGCTTAAAGATGCTATCCGTTTTCTTCAGAAGGCACGTGAAGTGATCAAAAAAAAACCGATCATTGTTTACAAAGCGGGCCGGACTGAAAGCGGGTCCCGAGCTACCATGAGTCATACCGCATCCATCGCAGGATCAGATGACGTGTTCGAGTCAGCCTGTCGTCAAGCGGGAATTATCAGAACCTATGATGTCATCCACGCCTTTGATCTGGCCGAAGCCCTGTCAAAGCAACCGCTTCCCCGGGGAAATCGAGTGGCCATCGTTTCAGGCGGAGGGGGACATTGCGTTGTTTCAACCGATGCATGCGGTGTCCTCGGCCTTGACGTACCGGAGCTGGATGCTGAAACGATCCGTAAAATAGAAAAACTTCTTCTACCGCATGCCCCTGTTCCCAAAAATCCGGTTGATATGGCCGCTGACCCAAGACCCACTACACTTGCCAAGATCCTCACCATCCTCGCAGAATATCCCGGTATTGATGCCATCATCGCATCTTCACCATTTTTTAGAGATGTGACAGAACCAAAAATTGTACGGAAGTTACTGGACACCGTGGAAACGCTTTCGGAGATCCCCCAAAAATACGGGAAACCGCTGATTTCCATGACCCATAGAAGTAATATGCAGGGGATTCTTTTCGATTTTATGAAAAATAAGGGAATTCCTTTTTACGAATTTCCTGAGGAGGCCGCTCGGGCTGCGTACGGGTTGTACCGGTATTCTCAAATTCGAAAAGCCGGATTATAATTACCGGTATTTTTCTTGGCGTTTCCGATAATAATCAGCAACCCGTCTTAATATCGAAAATGCCTGATTTCCGGTTTCAAAGCAGGGGACCCCGTGATGTGTATAATATTGTCTGGCTATTAATTTTCCTTGTTCAATTTCAAAGTGATGGGGATCAGATGCAATTTCCGGAATAATGACAACAAGATATTTCCCCATTTTTTCACGAAGTCGCTCGGCGGCAGCTACAAACTCCCTGTGATATTCGAAAAGGCTTTTATCACTTCCTTTATTGCCCAAAATATCCCTTGTCAATGAATTCAGGATGTAAAACAACATCTGATACAACACCAGAAAGTGGATATCTTCTTTCTCCGCCAACGCTTCCATCATGGGGACTATGACAGCCGGCGGCATCTGCGGGCCCGCCAAATCCACCGGGTTGCCTGCAGCACCGCCGGATGGCGGTAGTAAGGATTTCATCATGGCCTTGGTTTTTTCATCAAGCAGGGGAATCGTAAACCCGAACTCCGATGCCGCATCCAGTGCTTCGACACACCGCAATCCGCCACCGGCCAGAACACCCGCCCCGGTTCCCATAAAACCATCTAAGCATTGAAACGCCATTAAACAGTCCGATAAATCTTTAATATCCTTTGCAGGAACGGCGCCTGCGGATTTAATGGCTGCCTCCCACGTAAACTTGGACCCGGCCATTGAACCGGTATGCCCGACCGTTCCCCGCTGTCCTTGATCGGTTAGCCCCCCCTTATGAATGATGACCGGCTTTTTTTGTGCGCATGATTTTAGAGCATCAAAAAATGCAGAACCGTCACGAATACCTTCCAGATAAGCCCCGACAATGTCCGTATTCGGATCATTTTCAAAATAAGTTAAAAGGTCAACGGCATCAACATCGCAGCCGTTCCCATAACTCACCAATACGGAAAATCGAACCCCCCTCCCCTGTCCCATATTGACGATATCACAGGCTCCCCCACCACTCTGTGACATAAATCCAACAGATCCGGCGTCTCTGGGAAAATCCACCCCGGGAAGAAGTGTCAGCCCTCCGGCGGGGCAATATATACCAAAACAATTGGGCCCGATAATTCTCATACCGCTTTTCCGCGCAATATTTATAAGTTCTGCTTCCGCTTTGGCCCCTGTGTCGCCGGATTCCTTGAAGCCCGCCGAAAGTATCTCAACCCCTTTTACCCCTTTTCGGGCACAACCGGTAATCGCCGGAAGTACAAACTTATCCGGTACCGTGATCACGGCAAGGTCAACCGGCTCGGGAACAGCTTCAATTTCCGGCCATGCCTGAAAGCCCTGGATTTGCTTTTCTTTTGGATTAACGGGAAAGATTTTCCCTTTAAATCCGTATTGTAATAACGTGTCTAAAAATCTTCCTCCGAACTTTGCTGTGTTGTTGGACGCCCCGATGATCGCTAGATTTTTAGGTAAAAAAATCTCTCTTAATCCCATAATCTCCTCATTTTATTTCATTTCACCATAGACGTATATCATCGCTATCCAGCTGTTTTGAACCTTTAAGCGAATCAATTAAAAGCGCACCCTATGCACTGTATGATAGCACACTTACGATTTCGATCCATGTACCAGCTTATTATTCATCTGATTCATTATAAAAAAACCAATTGATCGGCCTTGTTTTGTGCTTTTATCAGTTTAAACATTTTCCCCGGTACATGAAGCTTTCTGTTCTGTGGAAATTTTCCCGCCATAAGCTTCGGCCTTAAATAAAACTGCTCGGGATCCCTAAATACCATGGTGCTGAAAGGTACCGGGAACATTTCGCTGCACATGGCAATAGGGTTAGGTCTGAAATATGTTTCCGGATTATCCGGATCCACTTTAAACGTTTTTGGTGGCCGATGAAAGTCATAATGGTTTACCGACATATGATCGGTTCTCAAATCCCAGGAAAGGTGAATTAAAATGGAATATCCCCACTCTCCTTTGTCCTTTAACTCCAGGCGATTCCGTCTCTCCATGATTGCCACCAGGTTGTTTTTAAGATCGTACCGCTCTCTGCGCAACTCACGGCAAGCATACATATCCACCCAAAGAATCAGCCTTTTGTGTTTCGGGCTAAAAAAATCACTGTTGGTTAACCCTTCCAACACATAACAGGGCACTCCACCATCTTGGGTATAGTCCGGATAATCGTCCCCCATTATTTTAACATTTTTTGTACTTCGTAGTTCCGGCTTACCGCTCCAATCTCTGATGGCAACATCTTTTCGGGTTTTTGGAAATCTAACCATATCGTTTTCATATAAAACATCGGTTCCTAAAAATCGCCAGGTATAATACCACGGTACCATCAGGGTATCGCCGTAACAATAATCCCTGCTCCAGTATTTATCGGAATATAAGGATGACCCCACCGGTGCTGTTTTCTGTGAAAAAGTCGAATAACTCCATTTATTGGAATACTTCTGATGAATCTCTCCGGTTCGATACGCATTTTGCAAAAGCTTATCACATCGTGACCGCACAGGTGTATAAAACCGGTCCAAGGCCCACAGGTAAACCTTGTCCTCAGGCCATTGATGAAGATAATCTCGTAACGTATCCGGCGTAAGAGAACACCACACCTCTCTTTGTCCGGTATAATAATTGATTCCACCCCGGTTACTGATCATCATCCCGCCGAGAGGCGATTCATGGGTCCACCAGGGAAAATATTGGCCTACTGTCAGCATATAAACAATTTCCGTAGCCGTAAAGGGGGGCTCCAGTTTCGCCGCTACATAATGGTATTTCTCATCCCTGGGTGTTTCGTCCCATGGCGTTAAGTCCATCCTGACCTTTTCCAACTCGCTTTTTTCAAGCTGGGCAGACAATCGCCATGTTTTTTCACCATTCGGCTTAAGACTGGGGCCCTCTATATCCACCAGTGAGTCGGCGGAAACCGTTTTTGGCTTGAACAACACTGCCGGCGCCACACCTGAAATCAGAGCGGCATTCACGCTCCGTTTAATAAAATCCCTTCTGTTCATTGAATTGTTTTGAATTATCTTGACCATTAAATCGACTCCCGGAAACTTTGAACCGCAATAGCGAGCGCATTTCCCGTAGTTTGATGAACACTATTGAGCAAACCTAAAATAGGTTGCCATCCTCACCCAAGAAGTTTCCCTGCAGCTTGCCTCAGGGAGCTTCAATTTTCTAAAAGTTCCGTTAAAATTTATAAGTGATTTCCCAACCGGCATTATCCCATAAATCATATTGGCCGTAAATGTCTCTTTCCCCGCCCCTGTAATCAACATAGTGTAGTTTGCCTTCAATGTAATCTGAAAATTTATATGACAGTACAAACTGTGTCTTTGTCCCCTGCCATTTATTTACAGGCCCCCCTGTATTTAAAAAGGTGTATATGGCAAGGTTCAGTCGATCTTCAAACGACTCAAATGTCTTGGCAAAGAGAATCAGATGACCCAGCGACCAGTGGTTGACCCCAAGGCTCCTTTTCCATCCGTAGTAGTAAGTAAACATCGGCTGATAGGTTAACATAATTGTGGTGGGAAAAAAGAATCTGAACTGAAGGGCACCACTGATAAGATCCGTATCCGTTAATCCGTTACCCGATTTTAATACCTGATTAGCGGCATCCCACTTTTCTGCGTCAAAAAAATACCGATCGGTCTTGTAAACCACCTCGGCCCGAAAAACTAAAGGCAAGCGTTTTATAGCCGGAATACCTTTTAATGTACAGGCAAAATCAAGCGCCGATCCGATATAATGCCGTCGCGTATATTTAGGGGCATAAAATAGCTGACCGGCTTGATCCCGCTTGATAAAGCTGGTAGCTGTGGGAGCAAAGCCATACATATACCCTATGGTCCATGTTGTTGCCCGGTTTAGTTTGGTGTCAAATCTGACAGCCCACTGATGGTTTTCCAATGAGGCGTCAGGTTCTTCCGCAGAACCACGATAAAGAGGATTGTCGCGCGGATCGGACCGCAGGGGTGACCACCAGGGAGATCCCGGATAGGGGCTCAGTTGTGGCTCAAAATCCGGTATCCACAGAAATTGCAGACTGTTTTTTCCAAAAGAATAGGTAATATTTGACATCAACAGCGGTATCCGTAGTTCGTTGTAATAGAAAGCCCTGACTTGCAAACCGTCCTTACCGTCAATGTTATTGATAAAATCCATCCACCGCCCTTCCATTTTCCCCCAGACGACCTGCTGTTTACCGAATTTCATATACCAGTTGCCAAACTCCATATCCAGATGGAATTCCCGGAGAAATTGATCCCATGAACCGGTTTGTTTGGCGTTCTTACTGAAATGATCCGCATAAAGGCTCGATTTCTGCCAGTCATATACGCCGTCATAGTGATAGTGAAATTTACTGACGAGTGCGACTTTAGGTGCAAATTGATAGCGGATCAGGATCTCTCCAAGAAATTGGACCTGTTGAAACTCCCAGTCTTTTTCTACAAAGCCGACCGTCCGATCCGAATGGAGGTTGATGAAACTCCACTGATACAACAATCCGCTCACCTTTAGTTGCGGAATGTCGTTGATGGGTTTTAGTGCTGTTCCCATTGGGTCAAAATTGGCGGCCCAACGGTCAAGTTTATAATATGTATCTTGCAGATATCCTGGATAGGCATCCGGTGGAAAACAGGTCGTCAATACCATCATCGCAAAGAGAGAAATTAGTGACAGGCGCATCGATTTCATCACAGATCCTTTATCCAGCAAATAAGTAACCGTTCAGTTATGATTGAAGCCTCCCCGCAGCAAGCTACGGGGAACACGCTCGTATTGCTTGTTCACGTACCGCTCCTTAAAGGATTTGCTTTAATTTTAGGGTACGAAACTTGAGTAAAAAATAAACATTGCTCATATTTTTGATAATCTCATCTGGTTTCGAATGCGCATAATGTCTGTTTGGGTAGGGAGGAACGGATAATTTCGCATGTCCGGTCCGGGCCGTGAATTAGCAAAAGGGCGATTGCAGGCGACTTCACCGTCGTAGCCTTTACAACCACTGGTTCGAAACGGTTCGCCGGAGTCTGCTATCTGATTAAATAGATCAAACGATATGCCGAAGTCTTCTATTTGATCTTTCTGATTATACCCGAATCGATCCGCATGGATCATCTGCTCATCTATAAGATATCGGGCGACCTGAATCCGGCGGTATTGATCTATGGGAGGTGCTGTTTCGTTTTCCATTATCGACCCGGCTTCCGGAAAAAAAGAAAATAAATGGGTTCTTCCGCCCATATCTCTTGATCTCTGGATAGCCTCACACATTTCCTTTTCGGTTTCTCCCATCCCTGCCATAAAATGCGGTAAGTCGGAGGCCAAGCGGTCTTAG
>JAUXEW010000042.1 GCA_030620375.1 Desulfobacteraceae bacterium
GATTGGCAACATACAACACCTTTTTAATCAGGGCAAACGCATTTGGTTTCGGTGCAGCGTAGCGACGGCGTGTTTCTCTTGGAAACCGACTGACTGTTTGAAGGGCTTTAGCACGCGTTTCAGTCGGTTGGAAAGAGATACTCGCCGTCGTGAAGCGTTCTCCCTGTATGGGGATTCAAATGCGTTTGCCCTATGCCCAAGCTCAAATTCCCTTGACAATTCATCTTCTTTTCTTATATATTAAAAAATTACGCCAACAAATAAATTAACAATTGCGTGATCCGAAATAGCAGGCGTATTCCCCGTAGTTTGCTGCGGGGGTGCTGGTTTACTTAACTTTACAGGGCTGATCCAGGCGAAAAGTGAGAGCGATGAAGACATTAAAAAAAATCAATTATGAACCTGCAAAGGTTTCCTCCGGATATACGGACAGGATATTAAAGGTTGATCTTAAAACAGAAGATATCCGTATTATTGAGGTTGAGCATGATTTTAAAGATAAGTATATCGGTGGCCGGGGGTATGCCCTTAAGCTTATCTGGGATCATACAACGAGTGAGACCCGGTACAACAGCCCCGAGAATGTTCTGGCAATAGCCAGTGGACCGCTGGGGAACGAACCGGGGTTTCCCGGCACCGGTAAGTTTATCGTGGGAACGATTTCCCCCTTAACCGACACGTTTATTGACTCCAACGTGGGAGGGCATTTCGGCCCGTTGCTTAAACTTGCGGGATTTGATGCGCTTGCAATCTCCGGAATCGCGGATGAAGACGTGGTGATCATGATAGACGGTGATGAGAAGATGATCTCGATCTTAACATCGCCGGGATATGATAGAGAAATTGATGAAGGGTCGCTTTCTTTTGGAGAGACGCTTCTTAAAGATATAAATCAGGGTTCGTACTCCGACAATATTTCCGTTGTCACCGCCGGGCAAGCGGCTTGCCATGCCCGGTTCGGCATTATCAACAGCCATTACTTTGATAGGCGCCGAAATCGAATCCGAACCAAACAGGCCGGTAGAGGCGGGACCGGAACGGTAATGCGCTTTAAGCGATTAAGGGGTATTGTTGTCCGATCCAACCTGCAACGGGCGAACGGCAACAATGCTGTTGACCCAAAGGGTGTTTGCCGATCAGGCTCCGAGTTTCGGCAGATTTTAAGGAAAGCTGACCCAAAACAGTTTCACTTGTCTTCTTGGGGAACAACGGTGCTGTCTGAATATATGGATAAATATCATATTTTCCCGATTAACAATTATCAGTACGGGCAGGGCCCCGAGTCTTCAAAGCTCTTTGCGCAGGAGTTTTTAGACCGGTATTTCAGCAAAAGATTGCCGGATGGATGTTATTACGGGTGTAATTTGGCATGCGCCAAGGGAGCAGAAGGGGTTACATTGACGCGAGGCCCGATGGCAGGAAAGACGGTGGGAATAGACGGGCCGGAATATGAAACCGTAGGCTCTGTTAGCTGCATGGGTATTTTTGATCCCCATTTCGTGATGGAATACAATTGGTATTGTGACGAATACGGTTTGGATTCTATTTCCACCGGTGTGACCATTTCCTTTTTTATGGAGTGCTTCCAGCGGGGCTATCTTAATGTCGAAGATGTGGGGTATGAGTTGAAATTCGGCAATATAGATTCGGCAGATCGTGCATTGCATGAGGTCGGCAAAGGTGAAGGATTTGGCAAGATTATCGGTGAGGGAGTGGCAAAAGGTAAAAAATGGATGGCCGAGACATACGCGTCCAAAAACGGGGTGACGCCGGATGAAGTGATGACGGAGTTGAATAAATTCGGCATGGAAGTAAAAGGGCTGGAATTTTCCATGTATGTCACAAAAGAGTCTTTGGCCCAACAGGGGGGTTATGGGTTCGCATTGAAAGGACCTCAGCATGATGAAGCCTGGCTCATTTTTATCGACCAGGTCCATAAAGAATTGCCAACTTTCGAACTGAAAGCCAAAGCCCTCAAGTGGTTTCCATTGATCCGGACATGGTTCAATGCCGTGGGGTTGTGCAAACTTCCGTGGATTGATGTTCGTCATCCTGAAGCAGCTAATACTAAGAACCCGGAAAAGAATTTTCCTTCCTTAGACTATTATATCAGGTTTCTCAATGCCACGGTTGGCACAAACAAAACCCTTGAAGACATCCTGAATGATTCTGAGCGGCTTTACATCTTGCAGAAGTTGATTAACGTGCGCCAGGGGAAAGGAACCCGCGACAGCGATCAGATACCTTTAAGGGCAATGGGCCCTGTATTTTTAAACGAATACGAGGCGCGGGCCGAATATTATGATCAATGGCTTAGAGATGAGCTGGGGAATAACAACGTCCCCGAAGATTCTAAAAAACGGCATGAGCTGCTGTTAAAAAAACGGATGGAGGCTTATCAGAATCTTTGCGATACCGTATATAAAGAGAAAGGATTTTCTAGAGAGGGTATCCCCTTTCCGGAGACCGTGGAAAAATTCGGTCTTATGGATGATCAAGCCCGGCAGCTTTTACAGGATTACCATATGTTCGATACCCCTTAATGCGCACTCCCCCCTCCATTCTTCGTAACTGGCTGAAGGGTAATCTTCAACCTTTATAGGTCACTATCAGTTTTTAACGTTATACGCTCAATTTAAGGTAAGAGACTGTCACTTATGGAAAGACAAGGAATACAGATTGAGAAATTGCCCGAACTTAAGCACCCGGTATTAATAGCGGGGTTTGAGGGATGGGGAAATGCTTTAAATATTTCCAAAGGAATGGTGGATTTTCTGATCAGCCGATTGTCGGGAAAACAGTTTGCTAAGATCAACCCCGATTTTTTTTACCGTTATGATGCGACACGGCCGGTTGTCAATGTTGAAGAGGGAGTATTAGAAAGCTGTCGGCCGCCAAAAGGAGTTTTTTATTCTGTTGAAACTGAGCCAGAGGCACGAGACCTTGTGATTTTAAGGGCGGATGAACCGAACCTCGGCTGGTACCGGTTTGTTGATGAATTGTTTCATCTCTGTAAGGCGTTGGATATTAAAACCATTATAACTTTGGGGGGCATGTATGACAATGTACTGCATACGGACAGAATTATTTCCGCCCTGGTTTCAAACCAAGACTTGAAATCTTTGTTAATAAAAAAAAAGGTCAATCCAATTTCCTATCATGGCCCCAGCACCATTCATTCCATTATCCACTGGGAAGGACAAAAAAGAGCATATGACTGCATCAGTTTATGGTGCCGTTGCCCCTATTATATTCAGGGTACCACGCATTTCGGTCTTTTATCCGCCTTAGGCGATGTGTTGGCGTTCCTGGGTGATTTTAAATTAGACACGAAAAGCCTGGAAAGGAATTGGGAAAAGCTGGAAATAGAAATACAAGAGCTGATCAATACAAACCCGCAACTTCAAACCCTGGTCGATGATCTCAAGAAAGCAAAGAAGGTGACGGCCGGCCCAGGCTTGAGGCGATCGATCAACAGGGATGAAAAAGTTATCAATTTAACAGATTTTTTAGAACCAAAATAAATTTGAATGGAACAAGACGATTTTTATAAGGTATTGGATATACCATCGAATGCTGACGATAAACAGATAAAAGAGGCTTATCGCCGTATGGCGTTTCGATATCATCCGGACCGGAATAAGGAGAACCCGGATACTGCAGAGAAAATGAAAGGGGTCAATGAGGCCTATGCCGTTTTATCAAATCCCACGAAAAGGCGTGAATATGATGCATTAAGGCAACAATTCGGATCATCGGCGTACCGCCAGTTCAGAAAAAGCTATTCCGAGCAAGATATCTTCAGTGGATCGGATATCAATTCCATTTTGGAAGAGATGGCCAGATCCTTCGGTTTCAGAGGTTTTGATGAGGTTTTCAGAGAATTTTATGGCCAGGGTTACCGGACATTTGAATTCAAAAATTCGGGTTTTTCCGCAAGCGGGTTTGTGTTTACCGGTCCTTTTAGAAAGCAACGGCAAAACCATCATTCCCCATGGCCGTCTCAGGGAATTTTAGGCAAACTGTCGCGATATGCAATCAAGAAGATCAGTGGTGTTGATTTACCGAAAAATGGGTCGAACCATTATGATGTGATCTGCTTAACGCCGGAACAGGCGATTCATGGCGGACCTTACGCCTACTTTCACCGAAAAAAATCAAAAAGATTGGTTGTCAAGATACCGTCCGGAGTACAAGAAGGGCAGCACATCCGATTGGCAGGAATGGGCGAGGAGGGAAAAGGCGGGGGAGAGTCCGGGAATTTATATCTACGGGTAAAAATAAAAAAGCCGTTAATCCGGAAAATAAAAGATATCATTACTGATCTTCGATCGAACTAACCCCCGTTTTTTATCTTTCACCGGCTTTATATCGTTAATGAGTTCTTCTCAAGTATCCCACCAGATAAACGCCATTCTAAACACATGTAAATTTCTGTGTATTCGTTTTACTATTATTGGCGTAAAGGACATGTCTTTGTTACGTTTGCTCCCATGGACGGGCAGTTTTATATAAGATTGAAGCGAAACAGCGGACGCATTTTTTCGCGTTCTGCGGGGAAAAAGGCCACCCGGTGTATGGGTGGTAATTTACCGGGTAAATCATATGAAAAAACCGGGAACATCCGAATTTTACGGCTGGAAATTAACGGGCATCCTTTTTTTTATCAATCTGGGTGCTTTGGGGATTGGATTTTATGGGTTTACGGTAATTTTTCCGGCCATGGTGAAGGCCATGGGATGGGGAAGGGGAGAGGCTTCGCTGGCCGCCACCCTAAGACCGATCTTTATGAGTGTCGCCATGCCCATAGCGGCGTCGGTAATTAACCGGTATGGTACCCGCAGGTCCATCATGCTGGGGCTCTTTATCCTTAGCCTGGGAATGTTTTTGTTGGGAACGGTCACATCCCGGCTGTGGCAGTGGATTGTTTTATGGGGGATTTTCATACCTTTTGGGTTTGCTTTTTTTAATCTGGGTTCACAGACTACGGTTACCTTCTGGTTCAACGTTAAACGCGCGACCATTATGGGAGTAGTGATGACCGGCACGTCGATCGGCGGATTTTTGGCCACGCCGATTTTCACCTGGTTAATGCAGCGAACCAAAATGTGGCAGCCCGCCTGGCTGGTGGCAGGTGGATTGGCACTGCTGATGTTGATCTTTTCTTTTTGGATTCGGGGTAAACCCTCTGACATTGGCCAACACCCTGATAATATCGAGCCGGAGACCGAGGACGAACGTAGCGAAGAACAAAAACGAGGGGCCCGTACATTTAGAACCCCTGTAACCTGGCAGTTAAGCGAAATTCTGAAAACACCCAGCTTTTATTTTATTACAGCCGGCCAAATTGCTACGATTATTCCCCTTCAGATATTGGTGACCCATATGGTATTCCACTTAACGGATTTGGGTTATACGGAGATGGAAGCTGCGTCGGTTATGAGTATTGTGGTTCTCAGTAGCGGGTTCGCTAGATTCCCCATGGGATGGGTGGGCGACCGGATTGAACCCAGATGGTTAATGTCCGGATCTCTCGTCATAATTCTAACGATGGTCTTTAATGTCTGGAAGGCGCCCAGTCTAACGACACTTTTAATCAGCGGTGTCTTCTATGGGTTTTCTTACGGGACGATTCTCGTTCTCCTGCCGGTGATTCGGGGGAATTATTTTGGACCGGAATCCTTTGCTTCGTTAGCCGCTCTGATTACGCCTATCACCCTTGTTTTTGTAGCCCCCGCACCTTATCTGGGCGGCTTTGTTGCCGATAAGTTCGGTAACTATGACTTGGCGTTTATCAGTATCTTTGTGGTGGTGGCGATTGGTGTAATTTGTATAGCGTTGGCCGCACCGCCCCAAAAACATGTCCAAATGGCTTCTAGTGATGAATAAGTTTGCGATTATTTAACTTTGCTGTCATAAACACTATCCAAAGATATTTTCACATCATAAATCGATTTAAATGATTGCGGTGTGGCAATGACATAATGAAGATAAAAATACAAGGAGATGATGATGACCGATTTTAAGTTTGACGGTGATGTAAAAAAGCGATTTCAGCCGTTTATGGATGAGATCTTATCTGACTCCAGAGATAAGGTTCATTCTATTTATATTACCGGAAGCGCATTAACATCCGATTTTGATCCCAAACATTCGGATATCAATTCCATCTTTGTACTGAACCGGATGGAATTAAAATTCCTTGAAAAGCTTGCGCCTTTAGGGAAAAAATACGGTAAGAAAAAAGTATCCGCCCCTTTGATCATGACACCGGAGTATATTAAGACCTCCTTAGATGTTTTTCCAATAGAGTTTCAAAATATCAAGCTGCTTCATCATTGTGTGTTCGGAGAGGATGTTTTTGCCGACATTAATATTGACCGCGCGGATTTAAGACACCAATGCGAAAGGGAATTAAAGGTTAAATTGATCAGCCTTCGGCAGGGATACATTTCTGCTTCCGGAGATCGAAAATTACTTACGGATGAATTTATCCGATCTTTTTCCGGATATATGCCGTTGTTCAAAGGTATTATTTTATTGCTGGGGAGTGACCCGCCGATCAATAATGAAGCGGTTCTTTCGGATCTTGAAACAGTGTCCGGTGTTGGTATGGCGGTTTTCAAATTGGTGTTAAAAGAGAAAAAAGAAAGAACCAAACTTTCTATTGAAGAATTGAATACCATTTTCGAAGATTATTATGCAGCAATCGAAAAACTGGGGGATATGATTGATGAAATGGAAGCGTAAGCTACTGCTGTTTTGGGGTGTCCTGGTTTTTTCCCTTATCACCATACCCATTGCCCATACGGTTAAAATTCCGGAAAGGCCGGGACGATACGTCGTCGATCTGGCCCACATTATTGATGACTCGGTTGAAAGCAGGTTGGCCGGTTATCTTCAGGAACTTGAACAAAAGACAACCGCCCAGATGGTCGTCCTGACACTAGACAGCCTGGAAGGAGAACCCATAGAAGAGTTTGCCATCACGGTAGCACACGATAAATGGCGGCTCGGCCGGGCGGGTGAGGATAACGGGCTGTTGTTATTGATATCCGTTCGGGACAAGAAATATCGAATTGAAGTGGGATATGGTTTGGAAGGCGCCCTTCCTGATAGTTTTGTGGGTGAGGTCGGGAGAAACTACCTTGTCCCCTATTTTAAAAAAGGCGATTATGCTACCGGTATTTATGCGGCGTCATTGATATTAGCCAATGCCATTGCCGAAGACGCGGGAGTTCAGATTACCGGAATGCCGAAACTCACTAAAAGGACCCGTACGGTTACCGGAAGCCGATCTAAAAGTCTGTCAAGTAAAATCATATCGCTGCTGTTTCTCTTATTCATGGTGTATATGTTCATTAAACACCCGAGAACGTTCCTGGCTCTTTTGCTCATTTCTTCAATGGGAGGTAGAAGGGGCCATTGGGGTGGTGGCAGCGGCGGGTTTGGCGGCGGCGGGTTTGGCGGCGGCGGTGGCGGTGGATTTGGCGGTGGTGGCGCAACGGGCGGATGGTAGTGATGTTATACATGTATCGATTGCATCAAAGCGAGACCATTCAAAATTGAACGTTTTTCAAAGGCCTCAAATCGAGGGGTGATTTCATGTCAAGAAATTTAAAAGTACTTCTCATCGTTTTCGTGATTATTTTACTTTTTGGATTTTTATTATTTGGCAAAATTATTAGCGGATATAACAGCGTTATCGCCATGGACGAAAACGTGAAAGGGAGATGGGCGCAGGTGGAAAACCAGCTCAAGCGGCGTTACGATCTCATACCGAATCTTGTGGAGAGCGTAAAGGGTTATGCTAAGCATGAAAAGGAGCTATTTGAAAACATTGCCGATGCCCGGACACAATATTTTCAGGCCAAAGGGGTAAATGAGAAAATCCAGGCTTCCAATCGTTTAGAGGGCACGTTGTCAAGGCTCCTTCTACTTCAGGAGCGGTATCCGGATCTAAAAGCAAATCAATCATTTTTGAAGCTCCAGGACAGCCTTGAAGGAACGGAAAACCGAATCGCCGTGGAACGCAAACGGTACAACGATGCCGTACAGATGGTAAATACGTTTATACGAACCTTCTTCGGTCGATTTTACGCCACGTTTGCCGGTGTTTCCAGTGCCGAGTATTATGAGATTCCGGAAGCTGAAAAAGCGGCCCCCCAGGTCAAATTTTAGTCAGCCTCAAATCTGACCCAAATCCGTTACCCCGGCTTTCGCCGGGGTAAAGACGTTTTATGAAACCACCAATGTTGGTTGTTGTATTATCGAGGATCAACCGGTTTCCAGACCTCATGAGCCGGAACCCAGCGCCTGCCTTCCCAGTGCCCGGGTACGCTTACCCACCTTCCGGGAGGCGGTTGTCTGATTGAAATCGGTTCTTCTTCATTATATTGACCGTAATATGTTTCTTCTCTACTTTGGTATTCATCTGCTTTACTCCGATATTCATCAGCTTGCTGGTCAATGCCGTTTCCAACAATTGCGCCGAGCAAGGTTCCCACACCGGCACCAATTAACGTTGATTCGGTATTTTTTCCAATGGCCTGTCCGGCCAAAGCCCCGAGACCGCCACCGATTGCGGCCCCTTTTTGGGTATTATAACGTCCGGTATTGGCACATCCGAATACCGCTAAACCCACAATGATGACAGCAATGATCAGTTTTTTCATGGGTGATCCTCCTTCTGCAGCTTATTAACTGGTGTCCATCCATATAGTGCGAGGCCTTTTCAAAACATCGATTTCTGACTAAAAAAAACCTTTATTGATCAAGACGAGCGACCGGACGATTTTGTTTACAACCTGAAACCTGCATGGATTATCTCCCGATTAGTTGATGTTAATTAAGGCAAAATTGGGTTATCTCCAATTGAGCAGGTGTGATCCCAGAGGGTACAAGGGGTCAAGGATTCAAGGATTCGAGTGAAATGCTAAAGAATTACAAAGATTTGAAAGTCTGGCAAAAGTCATACGAACTCTGTTTAGAGATATAGAATAATCGCAACATTCCCAAAGGCAGAAAGACAAGGTCTAACTTCTCCGATAAGAAGATCGGTTGTGTCTATTCCTTCAAATATAGCAGAAAGCGAAAGAATGTTAAAGGCGCTGATAAAGTCTTTAGAAAACAAACCCTTGAATCCTTGGACCCCTGAATCCTTGGACCCTCTTCTCCAACTAATTTGGAGAAGAACCATAAATATAATCGTGTCACGTTTGCCGAAAGGCTCAAGGTGGAAGGTTCATGCGGATTAATGTTTAAGCTCAACAAACCTGTCTCCTCTGATTTTTAGCAAATATAATTGTTTCTCAGCCTCACCGTTTTTATTAAAAGTAGTGCGACCGGTTACGCCTTCAAGATAATTCAGGTCTAAAAGTGCATCCTTTATCTCGCTTCTTAGTTGAATATCCGGGCGGGACAGCGTTTTGAATAAGAGCCCGGCCGTATCATAAGCGACAGCCTCAATAAAACCGGGTTTTTCGTTGTAACTATTTAAAAATGCCGCCATAAATTCCGTGACCCTTTTTGAATCACTATTCTCAAAAAAACCCTCTGTCATAATGGCTCCCTGAACATATGGACGGGCCATTTTAATCAACTCATCAGAATGCCACAGATTTGAACCGAAGAGAAAAACATTCTCAACATCGTAATAGGCCAGCTGAGGAATAATTAAGCCTGCCTTTTTCGGTGAATCCGGCAGAAAAATAACATCAAAATCGATAATCGGTTCCGGCTTTTCTTCTTCCTCTTTTAATTCATCCCTTTTTTCATTTGCTTTAAGCAGGGATATGAACTTTAAGTCTTCAATCCAGTTATAGTAAACTGATCCCACCATAATTTGATGGTCTGTAAAAACGGATTGGCCGGTCTTTTCTTTTTCTTCTCCAAATCGTTCTACCATTGTGAATTTCAGATCTTCCGGCACCTCATAAAACAGACCGATCAGCTTTTTAACGGGAGCCGCAAAATCCATCTGATCCAAATCATATGCCTCTACTCCCACCACTTCTCCCTCGTTTTCGATCACTTCGTCCCAGAACAGATTCATAAAAGTGGTTCCATATTTTTCCCTAGGATAAAGTATGGCGAAGCGATTAGCCTTTAGATTCCTCACGGCATAAGATACCAGGGTCTTTACCTGCATCTCGGGTGTTATAAAGTTTCTAAAAACATAATCTCCTGTTTCGGTAATATTATCTCGATGAGATAAAGCGACAATTGGGATCTGTCGCTCTTGAGCTGCTTTGGCGGCCGGAAGGGCGGTAATCATGGGACCGATAATACAGGCTGCTTTCTCATCAAACAACTCCTGTATACAGTGAGCGGCCTTGTCCGGGTTTGATTCAGTATCTTTAACAATAATCTTAAATGAACGCTCTTTTGGGGAACCAAATCGATTCAAAGCAAGCTCGATTCCTTTTAATGCCCGATAACCAAATTTTTTATACGGCCCGCTTAAAGGCAGCAAACACCCGATTGTATCCATACGAAATAGTGTCATTTGGTGTATGGTTTCCACCAGCTTTATATCCTGTGGATCCTTCAAACGGGCGATCAAATTTCTTACATCAACGGTATCAAGTTGAAGAAGGGAATCCCTGATCTTTTCCTCAATGATTCCCTTTTCAATGTCATTGGCCCGGTGATGTGCCATAATATAGGAATATGCTGCATCTAAAGGAGAACCCAATGCTGCGAAAGAATCTCCCACGAGCATCGATATCCTCAGGATGTGAATTCGTGAGACCGGTTTTTGGGGTAATCGGCCTGACTTTTTGATCAGCTCTATATATTTGCCTTCTTTCAATAATATCACCAAGACCGCTACTCCAGCATCCGCAGCAAAACCACTCTTCGGATGCTGATGCATCAACTTTTCATAAATATTGCGGGCTTTTTCATAATTTCCCTGACCCGAATAAATTTCGCCTATCTTCATCAAAGCCGCAGGTAAAAGTGGTGAGTCAGGGTAACGGGATAGATATGCCTGGTATTTTTCAAGGGCTTTTTCATATGATCTTTCCTGAAACAATCTTTCAGCACTGGAGAATTGATCTTCTCCAATTTCCACGATTTTAGGTTTAACGGTAATTTTCGGTGCACACCCGCAACAGCACCCTACAACCAAGCCGAAAGTCAATAAGATCATTATGGGCTTTAATCTTAATCGCATAGAAATACTATAAAAAAAGTCGTACATGCCTGATTACTTTTCAGAAATTGTTAGAAATGAACAACTCTGCAGCAAGCTGCAGGGAATCCCTCTTCGTTAAGAAATGATAATCTATTTCAGATTCGCACATTGACCCCCTGCAAACTAAGGGGAATGCGCTCTCTGTTCGGTTCATACAATTTTAACATGCATTTAACAATATATAATTGAAACTCACTGCAGCAAACCGCCGTAACCCCTCTTCATTAAGGATGACATCCTGATTTTAGATTCGTACACTGATCCCCCCGCAAGCTAAAAGCAGTGCGCACCACATGGCCGCTCATCCATCTTTCTTGCGACTTCTTTAGCTTCGTGATTCGCGCCGCTCAATCTATTAACAACAGGGCGCATGACAACTGATCTTTTCCTGATAACGTGACTTGACACTTTGTCCGGACAAGCGATATAAAGATAATGTTATACAGTAACGCAGATGGATAGGCTTTCTTGCTGTTGTAAACCTTTTATTTATAACGAAACCGCTAGATGGATTTCTAAATGTCCATATCAGATGAGGTAAAATTTTTTAAAATAGCGGTATTAGACAATATTATCGAGGCACAAATAGTTGATTCAATACTGAATCAGCACGATATTCCGCACCACATTCGATCTTATCACGATACGGCCTACGACGGATTGTTTCAATTTCAAAAGGGTTGGGGAGAAATCCTGGCACCACAAGAATTTAAAGAAGAAATTCTTGAAATCATACAAGATTTAAAGTCAGAACAACATAATACCCCATGAATGTCACGGATATGAAAAAGGAGGTATGCCATGTCAAGACAGATCGATATCAAAGCGTGGGAACAGGCCCTTACCATCGGACGCCCCCCAAATGTGGTTGCCTTATTTCCACATTCAAGGGCGCTAATCGTCAGCGGTAAATATATCGACCGGGCCATGCTTTCAAAAGGTAAAGCCCTTACCATGGCGGCCAACGGGCGAAATTATTTCGTAATTCGAGGTGCCCTTCTAGCTGCCCAACGGGCCAATTCATGCATTATCATTGAAATCGCAAAGTCCGAAGGCGGAGCCAATGCTTATTGTGCGGTCAATTACTGGAATATGGCCAGGCAGGTTAATGCACTGTGCAATGAGTTAAACATTACAATTCCCGTGGCCATTCACGCTGACCATTACGGCATTAAGAGTGCTGGAGACGTTGAAGCGGCAAAAATAGAAATCCCGACGCTGTTTGATGCCGGCATAACCTCCATAGCCATAGATGCGTCACATATGTCGGACGACAAAAACCTTTTGGCAAACCTGGAACTGAATCCATATATTCCTAAATGGGCCGGACTTGAAACAGAAGTTGGTGAAATTAAAGGAAAATCAGGCCTTTCAACCGTCGAGGAGGCGCTGTTTCTCATTCAAGGCCTGAATGCCCATGATATCTTTCCGGACTGGATTGCCCTTAACAACGGCACTACCCATGGAATCGAGGCCAGCGATCAAGGAATTCATGTTAATTTAACAGCAGATATCCACGAAGCATTAACAGAATACAAGGTTTCCGGCGCTCAACACGGTACTTCAGGAAATAGCTCGGATCGATTACGACAAATAGCATCAAAGACCCGAACCACCAAGGCCAATGTTGCCACCGCACTCCAGATGATTTCCTGGGGGCTTGAAGTAAACGATTACGGCAATGCTATCCTTGACGATGACGGCAAATTCATCAAAGTCAAAAACGAAGGCGTAACCGAACAGATGTGGACTGATATGGTTGAATATGCCGATGCCCGCGGACTTAAAGGGGGTGACTATAAAAAGCTTAATATCGTATTTGAAAACAAACTGTTGGGTCAGCCAAGAGAAATAAGAGAGAGAATGGCAAAAAGAGTCGAGGATTTTATTTACAACATGCTGGCCAATGTTCTTAATACCTTAGACACAGCACCGATTGTTGTTGAGAAAATTCTTGAAACCGGCTCTTCTGATCCCGGCCATAAAGCTCAAAAGATCGAAGACCCCGATCAGTGGACATCTGAAAAAATCATCGAACGGGCTTCCTTAATCACCAGCAACAAAGGAGAATCAGGCGATTTTGACGACTAATACACTACCCATTATGCGGACCAAATCATTTTGTCACTTCTGCGGGAATCGGCTGACGAAAAAAATGGTAGATGCTCGTCGTCGTTTGTTCTGTGAATCATGCGACACACCGATTTATGAAAACCCCGTACCGGCTACCTGTGTGGTGGTAATCGACCCAAAAGAACGCCTACTTTTGGTTAAACGAAGTGTGGAACCAAAAATTGGGTTCTGGTGCCTACCG
The DNA here is from genome assembly GCA_030620375.1 of Desulfobacteraceae bacterium. Lineage (GTDB taxonomy): Bacteria > Desulfobacterota > Desulfobacteria > Desulfobacterales > UBA5616 > JAUXEW01. The sequence goes on from JAUXEW010000042.1 coordinate 13,515, forward strand.
GGAGGATTCATCGAACTGGGCGAGTTCCCGGATGAATCGGTATTAAGGGAGCTTAAAGAAGAAACCGGTCTCTCCGGAACGGTGGAAAAATTACTAGGGGTGACCACAAATCCCAGCGACCAGTATAATACCATCCTCATGATCGGGTATCTGGTAAAACACTTTTCCGGCACGCTCATTGCGGGTGATGACGCATCCGACGCCAGGTGGTTCGGCATCAAAGATCTGCCTGAAATTGCTTTCGACAGCCATATTAAATTTATCGGCCGGTATCTTGAAAAAATATAATGACGCCGTAGATGCGGACAAGTTGAAAATCCCGAAGGGTTTTATATCTTGAAAATCGCTCAGGCCTTGCTCTGAACCAAAATCTACGATTTCTGGATGGACACTACCTATTTCCGAAATTTGAAATGCTCAAATCAGGACCAGGTTTTTCGGACTTTAACCCTTTGTTCAGCTAAATAGTGCTTAATCGAAGAAACCGTATAAGTACCGTAATGGACCATCGATGCAATCAATGCGGCATCGGCTTTTCCAACCGTCAACACCTCATATAAATGCGCCGGTTCGCCTGCTCCTCCGGACGCAATAATGGGGATGTCAGTGTTTTCGGATATCAATCGCGTTAAATTCAATTCATACCCATCCCGGGTCCCGTCCGCATCAATGGAGTTCAAACAAATTTCACCGGCTCCGAGCTTCTGGGCATCAATCGCCCATTGAAGCGCATCAATTCCCATATACTTTCTTCCACCATTAATCACAATTTCATAACCCGATGGAATCTTGTCCTTCTTTCCGACATATTTTACATCCATACCGAGGACAACGCACTGGCTTCCGAACGCTGTTGCGCCTTGTGAAATAATATCCGGGTTGAACACCGCCTCGGAATTAACGCTGACTTTCTCCGCTCCAGCCCGCAAAACCGCTCTCATGTCTCCAATTGTCCGGATCCCCCCACCAACCGAAAATGGGATAAAAATCGTTTCCGCCACACGTCGAACCACATCGATCATAATATCTCGTTTTTCATGAGACGCGGTAATATCGTAAAACACAATTTCATCGGCACCCGATTCATAATAAAACCTTGCCATTTCAACCGGATCACCGATATCGATATTGTCTTTAAATTTAATACCTTTGGTTGTTCTGCCTTCATGAACGTCAAGACAGGGTATGATTCGCTTGCTTAACATGGCTCCCACTCACAAAAACGCCTCAGCAAATTTAATCCTGGTTCTCCGCTTTTTTCCGGATGAAACTGCGTGGCTATTAGATTTTTCACACCAATAACCGACGGAAATGAAATCCCGTAACGGGTTACCCCTAACACATGGTCGGTATCAACGGGGGCCGGATAAAATCCGTGGACAAAATAGAATTCATCATCTCCGGTGATATCGGAAAGCACCGGATGCGCACTGATGTCTCGGATACTGTTCCATCCCATATGCGGAATTTTTATCCGGCTTCCGTCATCA
>JAUXEW010000228.1 GCA_030620375.1 Desulfobacteraceae bacterium
ATCCTTGACCCCTGGAATCCTTGGACCCTGTTCTCCAACTAAATTGGAGAAGAACATAATGGAGTAACTAAGAATTATGAAAGTTGATGGAAAAGATCTTCGCCCGATATGGTTGGATGAAAACACAACCGTTATAAAGGTCATTGACCAGAGATGCCTCCCCCATGAAGTTGTGATTTTAGACTTAAAAACCGTGGATGATATCATAATGGCCATCAAAGAAATGGTGGTTAGAGGCGCCCCTCTTATTGGCGTTACCGCCGCCTATGGCGTGTATCTGGCTGTTCTCAACATTCCGGAAGAAAATATTGATGACGATTACCTGATAAAGGAGTGCTCCCGGATTAAATCGGCAAGACCTACCGCAGTGAATCTTGCCTGGGCAGTGGACAACGTATTGTCCGCGGTATTAGCCCAAAAAACCACTTATCAAAAAATTGAAACCGCACGACAGCAGGCCCAACATATTTATAACGACGAAACTGAAAACTGCAGGAAAATCGGTGAATACGGGTTCCCGCTAATTGAACAAATCGGTATCCAAAAAGGGGGGAGTACCGTAAACATATTGACCCATTGCAATGCCGGATGGCTTGCCTGCATTGAATATGGTACGGCAACCGCTCCCATTTATATGGCATTCGATAAGGGCCTCGATGTTCACGTATGGGTAGATGAAACACGACCGTTAAATCAAGGCGCACGGTTAACCGCCTGGGAGCTGGGCAAGCACGGGGTGAAGCACACCATAATTACAGATAACGCCGGGGGGCATTTAATGCAACACAATAAGGTGGATATAGTGATCGTGGGAACGGACAGGACTACCCATACCGGCGATGTGGCTAATAAAATCGGAACTTATCTTAAAGCACTGGCGGCAAAGGATAACCATATTCCATTTTACGTGGCATTGCCTTCCAGTACGTTTGACTGGACTTTAACGAACGGTATAATGGAAATAGAAATCGAAGAGAGGGACCCGGATGAAGTTCGATATATACGGGGTTTGGATAATCATAAAATTCGAAATGTCCTGATACCACCTGCGGAGAGCCCAGTTGCAAATTTTGCCTTTGATGTAACGCCCGCCAGGCTGATAACCGGTTTTATTACCGAACGAGGAATCTGTAAGCCGACAAAGGCCGATATTTTGCGACTATTCCCTGAAAAAACCGGATTAGGCCTTTGTTGATGAAAAACCCTTGACATTTTCTCATTGAGGTTCTTAAATTTATTGATGCTGACCACTTTGGAAAAAAAAATCATCGCTTCAATTCAGACGGATATTCCGATTACAGAACGTCCTTTCCTTGAAATGGCGGAAAAGATAGGGGTCTCCGAAGAAAAATATTTAGAGATTTTAGAAAATCTTTGTGCCAAAGGCGCCATAAGGCGATTTGGCGCCACCATCCGTCACCAAAAATCCGGATTTAATGCCAATGCTATGGTGGCCTGGCAGGTAGAAGAAGACCGCATCGATACGGTCGGACAAATCATGGCGTCTTTCGAAGCAGTATCTCACTGTTACCGCCGAGATCCGAAGGGTGACTGGCCTTACAATCTATACACCATGGTTCATGCAAAGGACAAGGCGTCATGCCTGGAAACAGTCCGGAAGATGGCGGGAAAAGCCCATATAACCGCTTACAAGCCGTTGTTCAGCCGGAGGGAATTGAAAAAAACCTCCATGGAATACTTCTTTACGGACAACGAAAGTTGATTGAATGGCTGCACCGGTAAAGCATGACTTGCCAAATATTCTTTTGGTTAATCCCTGGATACATGATTTTGCCGCGTATGATTATTGGGCCAAGCCCCTTGGATTGCTTCTGCTTGCAGCCATATTGCGGAGACATGGATTTAAAGTGTCCTATCTCGATTGCTTGGATAGATTCCACCCCAAAGCCCCCCAAACGGATCCTTCGGCCAGTCACGGCCGAGGGCCTTATCTCAAGACCCGAATCCCTAAACCCGAAGGTCTTGAAGATGTCCATAGAAATTTTTCAAGATACGGCATTAAAAAGGACTGGTTTATTGAAGATCTCAGGTCTGTCGGACATCCGGATCTCATTTTTGTAACCTCGCTGATGACATACTGGTATCCGGGAGTTCAGGAAACGATTGGCATTGTCAGACAGAAATTTCCAGAAACACCCATCATTCTCGGAGGAATATATGCGACGTTATGCACGGCGCACGCTATAAAAATATGTGGTGCATATCAGGTCATATCAGGCCCCGGCATTCACCGGGTGCTGAAGCTTGCCGAGGATTACACGGGGTATTCAGTCAAACCGAAATTCGATCCGGACAACTTAAACACTTACCCTATTACCGCATTTGACCTGCAACGGAAGATTCCGTATATCCCGTTACTTACTTCTCTGGGCTGTCCTTTTTCCTGCACTTACTGCGCTTCGAATTTTTTAAACCCAAAACACATGCGGCGTGATCCCGAATCGGTGGTAGAAGAAATAAAATTCTGGCACGATCAACACGGAATTAAAAATTTTTCGTTTTACGACGACGCCCTGTTAATAAATCCTCATCAACATGTGATACCGATACTTAATGGGATAATCAACTCCGGGATTAATGCATGGTTTCATACGCCGAATGCGGTTCATGCTAGTGAAATAACGGATGAGATAGCAAGGCTGATGAAAAAGGCCGGTTTTAAAACCATACGCCTGGGCATTGAAACCGGCGACTTTTCCTTTAAGACCGAAGAACCGGATAAAAAAGTAACTGAAAAAGATTTCAAGCGTGCGGTGTTCAATTTGAAAAATGCGGGATTTAGGCGGGATGAGATTGGTGCCTATCTCCTTGCAGGCCTGCCCGGTGAATCTCTCAGTACCATAAAAGCTTCAATTCAAATGGTAAAAGCATTTAACATCACTCCGATACTAGCCCATTATACACCCATTCCCCATACGGTGTTGTGGCAAAAGGCCGCAACTGCATCCCGATACGACCTTGAATCAGACCCGGTATTTACCAATAATGCCATTTCCCCGTGCCGGAAAGATCCATTTTCATGGAATCAAATTTCCCTTTTGAAAAACCTGGCTTCTTTCTAAAAAGGTATTCTTACAAAATTAGTCTGAGAATTTATCTCGCACAATTTATTTCTATTGTCATTATTGCTAATGCTTCCCAAAGTATTCAGGAGTCAGGAGCCAGAATTCAGAATAAGGTTTTCGCCTACAGCTCAGTCAGTAAAATCAAATAAGTGGGGGCGTAACGACATCCAAATTCTTCTAATTGCTAACTCCTGAATTCTGAATTCTGACTTCTGGATTCTGGATTCTTGCGATGAAGAAATTTCAAATATCTTTGGTTATTTTTTATTCTTTTTCAAGATTTCGATGATTCTAGGAATATAGTCGCCGGCCTTGCCGGCATTAAAGGTGCAGGAACCGGCTTTTTCATGGCCGCCACCCTCAAATTGAGACAGCATTCGTCCCACATTGACCTGGCAATTTCGATTAAAGATACTATGACCGACACTAACAATCAGCTTGCTTTGGTCTTTGTTATCATGACGAATTTTAACATTCACAACAGAATCCGGGAATAAGCAGTAGCTCAAAAACCGATTTCCCGGCGGGGTCTTATCCAAAGATCGAAAGTCGGTAACGGATACATGCCCTTCCATTCGTGTATATTTTTCCAGAAAGAATTTATATTGATTATTTTGCCCAACCACGTCATTGCATCTCTTGCTGACTTCAGGATCTTTGAGTATCTGGGCAATGTCATACTTCCTCAGCAAGTCGACCAATCTGTTCCAGTAAGCCTCATCATAATCCTCATGGCCTAAAACAGTCATTGAAAGCAGTACATACGGGTATTCCTCAGGACTGAGCACTTCATCTTCAGACAAATCCGCTGAGTCGATCTTATCGGTTTCCTCAATCAACTCCATGTAATCTCGCTTAAACCTGTCTTTATAATACTCAAAAATAACCCCCGCCGCTGACGGCGCAAGCTTGAAAACCCCTTTAAATGATCCATCGAATTGATTGGAATAATGATGATCAAACCATAGTGAACAATTTTCATTATATGGCAAGTTGGCTATGATATCGCCATCATAAACATCAATCAGGCCTTTTTGCATCTCATTGGGCTCAACCCACTTTGTGGGTTTTGTGATTTGTTCCGCCTCAAAAAGAAGAACCGCGCAAACCACGCCATCAAAATCAGGTCTTGTAACGATCCGCATGTAATTTCCTCCGCCATTCTTTTATTGACTAATTACTATTATAGAAAATTTAAAATACAATTACAATAGGGTGTTACTACTAAAGCAAAACTGATCACGGAAATATTTTAAGTCCGTTTACTCCGATTAGCAAATGGGTACGGGCAGGTAAAAATTACTTTTGCGACAATCTCATTGACTAACCTGAACAATCAGTTAAAATAATACCCTCAATACCTCAATTGAGCGAAAGTCGAGGATGCCCCAGAGTTTCTTCATTTTGTTTACGATCAATTGAGGGTATAGGAATCAGGTGTGGGCAGTCAATAGCCAAGGTGAAACCCAAATGCAAGCATAAAAGGAGATCGTAAGATGTTAAGGTTAAAATCAGGGGATATGACAAAAATTACCATAAAAACGTGGGTTGTCCCGGTTTGCGAAGACAAAGATATCCACGAACATAAAACC
>JAUXEW010000139.1 GCA_030620375.1 Desulfobacteraceae bacterium
CAGATGCGCCAACAATAGCAACACTTCGAGCAGAAAATACGTCGTCCAATGAAACCGTTTCTTTTTCAGCCGTTTTTATCATATGTCATCTTTCTTAAGTTGCGAGAGTAAACGGGGGATGACCGGTTAAGTGCTTCAATAGTTCCTCCGCTATACTACCGTTTATCATGGTTAACCGGTCCTAAATAATTCACCTTTTTCCTGCTTTTCTCTTAAAAACAGTCCGATTTCCTCCGCACCTTCAGCAACTCTGTCAATGCATTTTTCATTCTCTCCGGTAGCATAAAATGTCATGGCCTGGTTCAGATCGGTAAAATCAACACCGGTTAGCTCTTTGCAGGAATGTGAACCGAGTCGTTTGTTCAAAGCCGTTATCAATTCATGCGCGGGAAGGATGATGGGAATAAGCCCTTCAAGGCCCTCTTCAAGGTTTTCCCGGCCCATTAACAATCCCAAAACCATCATTCCGGCCACATGGATACCGCAGGTAAGCGAAGACATCATTCCTCCGTGCAGGGCACCTGCCGCGCGAATGACCATTGGGTTGTCAATACCCAGCTCTTCCATAAACGCCACTAAAATGCTCTGTGCACAGCTCTCATGCTTTTCCATAATATCGCGGGCTCTTTCCTTTACCCGAAAAATCCAATCCTCTGATTCCGGAAGCCAAATTTCTTGGACCATTTTTCATCTCCTTTATTTGTTCTAAAAAAACCCGGTGCTTCGCACCGGGATAAAACTGAAACTTTGAGGCACTGGCGTGCCCCCTTTTTCCCGCTTTGCGGGAAAAGAAAGCCACCCGCTATGCGGGTGGTAGTTTATTTCACTTTAAATGTTGCAGCGACTATGGAAAGCGGCGGCAGTTCGTAAGAAGCCTGCCCGCTGATTGTTTTAACATCCGCAAATGAACGAGATTTGATAACGTCGGGCTTCTCGAAAGAGTTTGCCGCTTTTGCGTCGGGGCCGCTTAACACTTCAGCGCTTATCAGAGAATCGATTGGTCGATCCGCAAGATCCACCTGTATGTCAGCTGTCTCGTCCGAACTTCTATTGATCGTAAAAACATGCAGGCAGTCTTCATCGATAATTGCGCTTGCATCAACAAACCGAACCGGGCCGACGGATTTGCTTTCATAACTCGGACCGTCAATGCTCGCCCTCAGCGAAATACCGTTCCGTCGTCTAGAAAACATTTCAAACGGGTAGAATATTGATTGAACCAGCAGTTCATCTCCCTTTGTGAGAACCGGTGCGATAACGTTTACGATCTGAGCAATGTTGGCAATCCGCACAACATCGGCATGGCGAATGAAGCTGTTTAAGAATCCGGCTACAACGAGTGCATCTTCGAGATTGTATATCTCCTCAATTAAATGGGGAGCAAATTTACCGCCGCCGTCGATTTGCATATTCTTATACCACACATTCCACTCGTCAAAGCAAAGATACGCGCGTTTATGGCTTCGCCGTTTTGCCTGAACAAACCGACAAACCGCATCCATTTGTTCGATTTGACGATCTATGGAGTTGATTACGGCAAGGTAGTCGGCCGTATCGTTGTTCCGGTTGCCCACATACCGGTGAAGACTGATGTAATCGGCATAGTCTCCCAGGTATTCCAGCACCTGCCGGTCCCATTCCATATAAGTTGACATGCCGACCGCACATGAACCGCATACGACCAATTCGATTGAACCGTCCGTATCTTTCATCATTTTAGCTGCCTGTTGAGCGCGGACAGCATACTGATCGGCCGGCACATGCCCTAATTGCCAGAAGCCGTCCATCTCATTGCCCAGGCACCACAGATTGACGTTGTAGGGCGTCTCATTCCTGTTGGCAATACGCTTGTCTGCGTATTTCGTTCCTCCTTTACAGTTGCAGTATTCCACCCAGTTCCGAGCCTCTTCGGGTGAACCGGTACCGAGATTAACGGTCAACATCGGTGTCCACTCCATCTTTCGGCAGAGCTTGATATATTCATCCGTCCCAAAATGGTTTGGTTCTATGCTCTGCCATGCCAATTCTCTTACCGTCGGTCTCTTTTCCCGGGGTCCGACGCCGTCCAACCAGTGGTAACCGGAAGCAAAGTTCCCTCCGGGATAACGTACGGCCGTCATTTGTAATTGTCTAAGGGATTCTAAGACATCACGTCTGAAACCGTCTTCGTCCGCATGGACGCTTTTGGGATCAAAAACGCCCTCGTACACCGTACGCCCCATATGTTCAAGAAAACCGCCAAAGATGCGGGGATCTACCGTGCCGATCTGAAACGCTGTATGAAGTGTAATCGTTGTCTTATCCATTTTTTCCCTCCTAGGGGACGTACCTTGATATGTTGATTACTTGTTTTGCAATAGTTTTAACTTGTTTTCCGTTTCAGTTTTTTCACCGCGGGTTGCGGATTGGCTTACGGTAGGCTGAGAGCCGTGCATCATATGCTAATTTATCACTGTTTTTTCGTATTAAGGGTCCCCATGAGCAACGCCTGATTCCGATTTTCCATCTTTATGGCATCATCAAGGCTGATGCCGTTTAAGGCGGAGTCAAAGGCTTCCTTGGTGAGGTATAATGCCGACTGACTTTTGGAGGCCATCAGCTCGGCCATCTCCATGGCCTTTCCCATCAGCGCTTCTTTGGGGTACACATGATTTACCAGCCCGATACGGTATGCTTCTTCAACATCCACCCTGTATCCGGTCAGGCACATCTCGATGGCCTTGCCCCAGCCGACAAGCCGCCACAGAAAATAGCTCGACCCCATGTCCGCTCCGCCTAATCCGATATTGATGTACTGGGCGCAAAACCATGCGTTTTCATTTGCCAGGCGAATATCCGAAGCCAGGGCAAGGGAAAGGCCGCCGCCCAGGGCCGGGCCGTTTACCGCGGAAATAATGGGTTGGGGGCATGATCGCATCAGGCGATAGAGAAATGAAAAGCGGGACTGACCGAAAAAGAAATTATCAATGGTCGACCGGTCCTTATCCTTCTGCAGCTCCCCTGTTTCCTTTAAATCAGCGCCCGATGAAAACCCCTTTTCGCCTGCTCCCGTTGTGATGATCACACGGGTCTTTTGATCCGCCATTCTCTCCTGCCAGAAATGAATCAATTCCTTAATCATCACGGAGTTCATGGCATTGGCCATTTGAGGCCGGTTGTAGGTCAGGATGCCGATGTCGCCCCGGGTTTCATATAAAAGCGTCTGATATTCCATGGGTCTTTTCTCCTTTCATAAACGTAAGAGGAAGTTGGACTTATGCTATTCCTCTCTCCACCAGAATTTGCTGCAGTGTTTCGGCAAATGTCTCATTAATGTCGCTTTCAGGCTTTGCGATTAGGGTGATGGCCTCCTCCGGGCATGTTGAAACACAGACACCGCAGCCGATGCACCTTGTCGCGTCGATCTCAACCGTGTCCCCTTCGATGACCGCGTTGATCTGGCATCTTTCCGCACAAGTCCCACAGGCTGTGCAGGTTTCCGCATCAATTGCCGCATAAAAAGAAGATTGCACCTGGTCTCCTGGTTTTCCCCCCAATTTCAGCATTTTCAGGAGAACACAGCAACAATGGCAGCACATGCAGATAAAATCGATGTCCTTGGCATTGCCGACATTTAAAACCAGACCTTTTTCCTCCCCCATATCCAGAAGGGTCGAAAGCTCTTCCTGGCCGATTTCCCTGGCCAGGTTGAGGGAGATCAGATTGTCGGCATTCATACCGAAAGAGATGCATCTTTCAACGGGATAATCACAGGCGCCTCCCATCAATTCCGTATCGATGGCACAGGTACACCGGGCAACGGCGATCTTATCCTTTGCCGTCACCAGTTCGCGGATCTGGTCATAGGGCTTGACCGCGGATGAAGATGAAACAGCCGAGTTTACCGGCACCACCCGGGTCTGCTGGGTTTTAAGGGATGACCACACCTTGGCGATATACGGAAAATAGGCATTGGCCAGTTCCGCGAATTCCCTGTCGCCCTTGGTCCAGATCTGCCCCTCCCAGGCCCCGATGAGAAAATTGATAACCATGAAAAAGGCGCTGTCTTCCACGGGAAGACGCCAGATAATGCCTCTATCCGCCATATCCCCCAGCTTTACCGAAACCGCCGCCGCTTTCTTTCCCATTCTTTTGGCGATTTCCGCAGCCGGCTCCGGCATGGCCGACATGTTCAAAACGATTTCGGCCTCCGCCGGATTATACATCTTTTTCAATATTTTAATTTCCACACCGGTATCGGTTTCCGGAAACCCCCCGGGCAACCTGTCATAAAATGCTCTTAACCGTTTATAAACGTCATCCGTCATCACAGCCCTCCTTTACGTTTTTTCAGCCCCTGTAATTATGAAATCCCGGCTTTATTTTTTGCATGATAAGGTTATGGAATCTCCGGCAAAAAAGCATCCCCGATATACTTTTCTTCCTTGAGTTGTTCGATTTCTTCCCGGGGCATGCCCAACAGCTCACCGTATACATATTCATTGTGTTCGCCCAGACAGTTGGGCGGCATCCGGACTTCGGCCGGTGTTTTTGAAAACTGAAAGCACATGCCGGGGTATCGGTGGGTTCCGGTTGCCCGGTGGGTGATCTCCTTAAAGAAGCCCCGATCCTTTAAGTGGGGATCGTTATACAGGTCGGCGGACCTGACCACCGGACCCGCGGGCACGCCTACGTCCTGCAGCAGATGCATCACGTCGTAATGGTCGAGACCGGCGGTCCATTGGCTTATATGGCGGTCAAGCTCGTCCTGGTTTTCCCATCTGTCGACGGCCGTTTTGAATTTTTCCGCTTTTGACCATTCCGGATTGCCCAAAACCCGGCACAAAGCCTCCCACTGTTCATCGGATGCCACGGCAATGGCCACCCAATTGTCTTCCCCTTTACACGGGTAACAGCCGTGAGGCGCCATGGACGGATCGCGGTTTCCCATGGGCTTGGGTTCTCTGTGATTCATGGTGTATTCAAGGATCGATTCCCCCATATGGGGCAGAAAGGTTTCAACCTGGGCCAGATCGACAAACTGGCCTTTTCCGGTTTTATTTCGATGATGCAATGCGGTCAGGGCGGCAAATACGGCCGTACCGGCGGCCGCGTTGTCGCTCCATACGGGAGAGGGGGTTCGGATGAGAATGTCGTCATCGGGATAGCCTCTCAGGGAGGCAAGGCCGGCCATTCCGCCCAGGCTGGTGCCCACGGCCGCATAATTTTTATAGGGTCCGGTGGCGCCGAAACCGGAGGCGGAAACCATGATAATGTCCGGTTTTACCTCCTTTATGGCGGAATACCCGACCCCCAGCCGGTCCATGACGCCGGCTGCGAAATTGTCCAGAATAATATCGCTTATGGACACCAGCTTTTTATAGATTTCAACACCTGCAGGACGTGAAAGATCCAGGGTGATGCCGTATTTGTTGCGTTGCAGGCCATGGAGTTGGAACCATCGGTCCCATGGCCTGTCTCCGGGGTCCAGGTCCGGATACCCCAGGCCCGTCTGCTCCGTTTTCGGTGGGCGGGCCATAAATCCACGGGTAAAGGGTTGAAGAACCTGGATGGATTCAATGCGGATGACTTCGGCGCCCATGTCCGCCAGCATGGTTGTGGCGGCGGCACCCGTATAAACAATGCCGTGGTCAATGACACGAATTCCCGCCAATGGTAATTTAGCCATTTCATACTCCTGATGCTCGTTTCAGAGCCTAAATGATATTTTGTTCCCTCAACCGGACGAGATCTTCACCGGAATAACCCATAACATCACAAAAAATTTCATGATTGTGCTGTCCCAGGAGCGGCGCCGGTTTCTGTGGTTGGGACGTTGCCTCGGGAAGCTTAAACGGAACCCCGGGGTAAGTGATCTTTCCGGCCATGGGGTGATCGATTTCCGCAAACGCATTTCTGGCGTTAAACTGGGCATCTTTTAAAACTTCGCCGATCCGGTAAACCGGAGAAACCGGAATTCGTTGGGCCTGGGCCGACCGGATCAAGTCCTGCTGGGTGCGTTCAGCAAGCCATTCGTAGAGAATCGCCTCGAAATCGCCATGATGTTCCGGACGGACTACGGGATCGATGAATCTGGGATCTTCCAGCAGTTCGGGCATATCCATCCATTTGGCAATCCGGGGCCAGAACGCCGGGAGAAACCCGTAAATCAAAATCATGCCGTCCTTGCATGGATAATACCCGTACGGATAATACCCTTCTTTTCGATGCCCCTCTCTTTTGATCTCTTCATTTGAAAATTCATATACCATCAACCGACCGGCGCCTTCCGGAGGAGCACACAGGCATTCCATGATGGAGATATCCACTTCCTGCCCCATTCCGCTTGCCTTGGCACCGAAAAGCGCTCCCATGGAAACGGCGGCCGCATACGTCCCTGCCAGATACTGGGATTTAAATCCGGGGAATTTGAGTGGTTCCCGGTCCGGTTCTCCTTCTGAAAACATGTGGGGCCCCATGGCAAAAAGAACCAGTTCGGTGGCTTTGTAGTTTCTGTACGGACCGGTTTGTCCGAAGTTGGAAATCGAAGTTTTCACCAGTCTCGGATTGATGTCCTCCAAAACCCTGTAATCAAGTCCAAGACTGGAAAGGACCCGGGGCTCGAAGTTTTCCACTAAAATATCCGCCTCTTTCACCAGATCCTTGAAAATTTTTATGCCGGTCCGGGTCTTGAGATTCAGAGTAATCCCTTTTTTATTGGTGTTCAAATGGAGAAAAAGTCCGCTTTTCTCCGGATGGGGATCATCGTCCAGGAACGGCCCCATTTTCCGGGCACCGTCTCCCTCGCCGGGCTTTTCGATCTTAATGACATCGGCGCCGAAATCCGAAAAAAGTTTGGTACAGTAGGGGCCTGCAACATAATGGGTGAGGTCCAGCACTCTGACATCGGTTAACGCTTGCTCCATGATGCCTCCGGTTGTTAGTTTCTTTCTTCCTGATACGACTGTAACTCTTCATAGGGGACGTGATTACTTGTTTTGCAATAGTTTTAATTTGTTTTCCTGTACATGTTCAGAGGGTATAAAATGTTACCATTATCTTCCAGGAAGTGTAATACTGTTCTGTTAGTCATATATAAACTACCTCATCCAAAATAGACTCTTTTAACTGCGGCTTGATGCCTTTTCGAGTAACCAAGTCTATCTTTGAATTTAGAACTTCTTCAAGATAATATTCTAATTCGATCAATGTTACGAGACTTGGTGCTTCTTCATAGTCAATCAAAATATCAATATCACTTTTTGGTGTTTGCCCACTTCGAACATATGCTCCAAATATACCAACACGGTTCACCTTATATTTTTCTCTAAGGATTGATTTCTGTTGGATTAAACTATTCTTTATTTCCTCTAAGGTTTTCATAACTTCCTGCCTCATTGTTCAAAAAATACCGCCCGGCATGAGTGGTTGAGAAAAGCGCCAGCTTTTCTCAATCCATCTCCATGCCTTTTTTGGCCTGTTCCATCGTTTTTCTAGCTGATCGAACTTCGTAGAGAGCTTGGTCTTCACAAATTTGCATATGCCCGGCATTGTCAACAATCATTTTTTCAAATCTCAATTCCGTATCGAAAAAGAGGTTGCTACTCTCTTTTTTTAGGTATCGTGCCGCCATACGACAATATTCAGGATCAATGTCGATACCTATGCTGTTCCTGCCATATCTTATGGAAGCTATCATGGTTGTCCCCGTGCCGCAAAACG
>JAUXEW010000144.1 GCA_030620375.1 Desulfobacteraceae bacterium
AAAAATTTCTCATGGTTCCAAACTTCAGGTTACCACTTTTAACAAATGGGGCTCACCCTTAGTACGAAACTACCCCGACTTTCAAGCCGAGTTTCCACGGATTCGGCCTTATACAACTATTATTTTATTAAGTCAAACTATTATTTTAGATTTAAAATTTTGTAATAAGTGAGAACATCCATCATTATAGATCATCTTTTAATCAACAATTTGTCTTGAACAACGCCTTTGTTCCCAGCCGCAACGTGGCACTCTCCCTTCTGACGCTATGACTGATACCACAGTATCGGTTGCAATTATGCATTTTGGCACGGATATCGTCGCTGTTCTCCCAAAAGTCTCTTAGATCGCCAGGTTTCACTAATAAGAACTCCGGAAAACCTGTAGAGAAGCACAACCGAGCGTTTCCGTACAGATCCACCATGATGTTCCGCTCATACGTGTTGCAGATGTGCTGCTCAGTTCCGGTGGTTCCACGCCATCCCAAGCGAGCATCCCGGTTGTTTTTGACAGAACGGTGATACATTTTGACCTGCACCAACCACTTGGGATTGATCTTCAATTGATACTTCTTGTCGCACGATTGGATAATGGCTCCCAATTCTTCGTAATCGGTGATGATGTTTTGTTCGAAGAATTCGTCTGTGTGCATTTCGGCGGGTGGGCCGAACGTAGGCTGAAGAAAGTTCAACTTCAGTTTGTCCGCCTTGACGTCGTTCAATACAAAATCGTAGAAGGAATCGAGATCCCTATAATTCTGTTTACATACGACTGCCATAGCATAGATTCGTTTTGCGGAATTCAACCTCAACCTCGATTCCAATAAAAGCCGTAAAGCATTAACGGCCTTATGGAAGGAGCCAACAACACCCCTTGTTCTGTCGTGTATCTTCGCCCGATGACTATTTAGTGATACCGTTATTTCGCTCGGACCTTCCATGATCATCCGATCAGCCATATTTATGCTCTGTACTCTTGTCCCATTAATAACAGAAAAACACTTTAAGCCAACTTTTGTACAATGAGTAGTTGAAGAGAAATACTCCTTTAAATCCAACATTTTCTCTCCGCCACAGAGAACTACCGTACCGTTTCGGTTCATCTCGGAAAATTCATCGATGATTTCATTCCTCCGACTTATAGAAATGTAGTTCGCCCTATCATTATCATCAGCCATCCAATACATACAGTGCCGGCACTTTAAGTTGCAGCGCTTGTTTATGTCGACGAATAGGAACCTCGGTGGTTGACTCATTACACGTTCCTCTTAATAGGGTATCCTGTAAAAAATTCCCTTCATTTGATAGTTTGATCATGAAAACTGAAAAATCAGAGCTGTGATACATTCTAAATTCGAATTTTAAACGATAAAATATCAAAGGACGTCATCGATTTTGAACGGTCTTTAATATATGTATGTCTGAGTATGCCTGCAAGACTTTTTGTTGCGGATATTAAAGATAATACGACAATATTTTTTCTTTAACCGGTGCGGCAATGCTGTACTTTCATTTATGGGTACAAAATTGAGGCGGGTACCCCATTGATTTAACGAACTGGCGTCTTGAGATAACACCGGGGGGGATGATCATTTCCGAAAAGTTGTTGTTCTCCATACCCCACTTATGCTAAAATTTCAGCCGATTATCTTTTCTCATCAACTCAATCGCAGGCAACCCTATGGGCTATTATGACAATGAAAAATATCTGATCAATCTGATGGAAAAAGAGATACAGGACAAGTTCAGTGAAATCGAAAAAGCGCTTGATGAGGAAATAGCGGCTGCAAAGGATAAAGAGCTCCATGATTTAAGTGGTGTAAAAAAAATATGGGGTCAACGAGGCAGACAATTAATTATAAATCCTGAATATAGAAAACTTTCATTTGAAAACAAGCGGATTGAAGAACTTAAACAATATACTGAGGAAGACAGGAAAAAAGAGCTTGAGGCTGAATTTGAACTTGCTAAAGAACAGATTCTTAGCAGATGGTACAGGTCTATTGATCCGATTAAATATCATCTTGAAAGCAAATATCATAATGAACTTAAGATAATAAGGGACAAGTATCCTATGGACTGGATGCGTGAAGATAATAAAATATTGAAAACCTTTAAAAGATACCCTCTATTTATTCCTTTCCTGAACTATCTGTACAATGAGACAAGGTGGTACGATCACGGAACTTTAACAGGGACTTGGCGGCAGACTGCTGAAAAAAAGCTCGGAGATATAAGGTATATTTCGGATAGCGGCAAAGAATATGAATATGCTATATTTCACACTGAAGACCACTTTTATGCCATGCTCACTTATCATTTGAATTGCACAAAAGGGTACGCGCAAAAATTTTTGCAACGGTTTAATGAAATCGGGATAATCAAGCACCTCGGGAATTATAAAAAGAATATCAGGATATATGCTGATGGATATTATACGCCGTGGAAAGAGCGAAAAAAATCTCGTTTAATAAAGAGGTCGTTTGTTAAAAAGGACAGGCATTTTATCCAGAATTTTAGAGATTTTAAAATATAATCGTTCTATTTTGAGGGTCGCTGTTTTCAAGTTTAGGCATGTGGAACTGAAATCTTTTTCGGGTTCGTTAGAGGCATTTTTCATATAATATACACTGTTGATACTCTCAATATATCAAAACAGCGGTGGAGGCTGAGAAACGGTATCAGTATCACCGGTTGCCACCTTTTCCACGAATTGACGATATCACAACTTTTTTGCCTTGCTGGAATATTACGTTTCGGGTAAGATTTTGATGAATATTGGAGCCGATACTTTCAATATCAAATTGTAACCAACACGGTAAATTAACGATACCGTGCTACAGTGCATCCAAAGCGGCTCTGAATATGGTGATCAAAGAATAGGCGCTGGAACTTGCACCGCATAATATCCGTGTCAACGGTATCGCCCCCGGGTATGTGGAAGAAGACAGCCACGGGAATACCATCCGGCATCAATATACACCCCTGTATAACCGTTCGATACATCCGCGGTTCATCGGCCGGGCGGCAGTATATCTGGCCTCGGAATACTTTTCAAGGGATACTACCGGATCTGTGATCACCGTCGATGCCGGCTTATCTTTATATAACCATCTGGTCGACCAGATACCGCTCAGATAAAATCGCCATTTTATGTCAAAGCTTTGCTTGTAACGTTAATATTGTTTGTCCGATGGATCTTTTGGATGGTTTATAATGCCGGATATAAAAAAATTCAGATGGCGAGTTAATAATTAAATTTCTCATTGGAGAAAGAATCAAATGGATCTCGTGCGTTACGGAGTTATCGGAATCAGCGGAATTGGCAATCTGCACTGTAGATTGGCCAGGAAAAACACCAATACCGAGTTGGTGGCCTTGGCGGATATCAACACCGATGTTGTTAAAAAAAAATCTGCTCAGTGGGGGGTGCATGGTTTCACTGACTATCGCGACATGCTGGATGCCGGCATTGTCGATGCCGTATCAATTGCCACACCTCACCACCTGCATGCTATCATCGGTCAGGACTGTTTAGAGGCGGGGGTACATATTTTTGTCGAAAAACCGCTGGCAAACCGTGTGTCCGAGGCCGACGCGATGATTGCAAAAGCCAAATCGAGGAATCTTAAAATATGCGTCGGGCATCAATACCGCACCCACCGATCATCCAAGGTCATGAAACAGTTGATCGATAACGGTAACATCGGCAAAATTATGCGCGTCCTTTGGACCTGGATCGAATTTCGTCCGGAAAGCTATTACGCCAGGGACATCTGGCGCTGCACCTGGCGCCACGCCGGTGGAGGGGTCCTGATGAACCAGGCCAGCCATGATCTGGATTTGATCTGCTGGATGATCGGCAAGCCGGCCCAGGTATCTGCGTTTGCCGGCAGTCAGCTTCACCAGGCCGAAATTGAGGATATGGTTTGCGCAAGCGTTGTATTTGAAAACGGCGCTTTCGGATCATTGCAATTTACAGTTAACCAGCCCAAAGGTTACAATATACGTCAGATCGCCGGAGACAAGGGCGTCATCATTATGCCGGACGCACAAAGCCTGACCGGCGATCAGGACGAACAGATCCTGGTTGGCCGGTACAAAGACCCTTTGCCGGTCTCAATCTCCCGGCTTAATGGTATTGCCGAACAACCCGAAATGATCTGGCAACCGGTTGAACTACCGGGAACTGCGAAAAAAAGACCTCGGAAATTTTGGGGATGGAAATCGGAAAAACGAGTTGAAAAAAAACCGCGCGGGCTTTCAGTGCTCATGAACAGTTTCATCGATGCCATCATCAACGGCGGAGAACCCGAAGTCAGCGGCAAGAGTGCGCATCCGACCGTTGAGTTCATTAATGCCATCATCCTTTCTTCCGTCCGCGGAAAAACTGTAACCCTGCCCGTAGATCGGGATGAATATGATGCGCTGTTCGATGAATTAAGAACGGGTAAAACCAAGCTTCCCACTTATTCAGAGGGCAGATTTTGATAGACATAAATGCATCGTCATCAGACTAATTGACTGCCCATTACAGTAGTGTGATTTTGGACCTTACCACAATATAGCGACAGCGAAAAACTGCCATTTTTTCATAAAAATCCGCGCACTTCGGCTATGAAAAGGGTATAGTGCAAAATTTAAAATATTGAGAAAAGTCGATTATAGTCCGCACCTTTTTACAATTAGGACAACCCCATATATATAGGGGCTGGAGAAGAGGGGAAAAACTCAAGATGCTTGCTGTAGACCACATGCTTTTTGCACCCACGAAATGTGGCAATATCTCCAACTTATTCCCACCAGACCATTATTTCAAATTGGATAAAAAAAAGGGGAAAGGTGACGTTGTGATATTATCACTTAGGCGGGTAGACCTGAACCTGTGATACAACATGGATAGCATACAATAATGATGTATCTCATATCTGGTGACTTCTCCAAATCAGTAAATTAATTCCTCAGAAATAACCTGTGATATTCAATTTCCTGCGCGTTGACGTTCAATGATCATTATCCCTATTCATGAATCCGGTATTACATGGGGAATTAAACTCGCAACATAACAGCTATCATTCCTCGCTATTAGCCATTAGTCGGTCCAACGAAATTGGGTTTTGGATACGTTGTAATCCTAAAAAAGCCGGACAAAAGCCAAACACTCGTTTTGGCCAATATTTTTAAAAAAACTGATTATAGGCCATTAGGGGCCATTATTCCTGGTGACGGGGAATCATCGATGTTGCCCGGTGGCTTAATGTGAGACGGTTTTAGGTATCAAAAAACTGGTGCTTCCGGCTAAATGCGGCTGTTTTGATATAGGTCCTTCACCGGTCGCGTCTGATAAGATCTTTATATGTAAACTTTATTATCCAGCGAAACCTTAATAATATTCTCTTATCAAAGGTTTGAATGCGGCTGTGATCTATGGCAGTTATCCAAATTAATATTTCCCGGTATTGTCACCGCCAGGTCGTGCTCTACAGCGCCATGTATTACAACAATTATAGAGTTGGCAAGCCCGTTGCACTGGCGGAGAGCTGTCAGCACAATTTTTTTTATTTCGGCGGATCAATCTTTTTCCGTTTTGGTATCCAATTCATTCACCCCCGCAGGCGTGATCACATACTTTTGTTTGGGGCTGCGGGGCTTGGCCAGTATGGTCATGCTCAATAAGCCTTCATGAATCATGGGGTGGAGATAATTTTTCATAAACGTTTCACGGTGTTTCATGCCGGAAAACGCCATAATTTCCTTTACTGAACGCGGGTTGCGGCAAAATTCAAGGATTTCATGCTTGTCCGGTACTTGTCCGAAAGATGCCCGCAACTTGGTCGGGCTTATCCGCAGCGTGCACCATCACCACGCGAAAATGGTCTCCGGTTTCGTCCAGCGCATAAGAAACATTCGGATAATCTTTGAGCCATTGACGGATTCGCACAAACCCCGTGCCGTATTTTTCGATTTCTCCAATCAGATAAAAAGACTCCGCCAACAGCTTATTGCGGATGGACGAAACATAATCGTCCCGGTTTAAATCCTCGAGGGTCAGATTGCCGAAGAGCCTTCCCGGGCTGGTAAACACAATTCTGTCGTCGAAAATCTTGATTACAATATCCGATGCATTCTTGTAGTCCCGGTGCACGACGGCGTTGAGGAGCAATTCGCGGAGGGCTTCAAGCGGATACTGCCAGCGCTCTTTTCTCTGGAGGCTGCCGTCGAAATCATAAGAAAGGTTGATGTGCTTTTTGATGAAGATCATGGCCTCATCCAATGCCGTTATCAGCGGCGCCTTAAGCAACAGGTCGTCGATGATCGTATCCGCCGCTTTGAAACGACCGATATGGAGCGAATATCCGTGGTTCCCGAACAGCAACAGGGCGGCAAGTGTCGGTTTGTGGTTCTGAATAAGCTTCAGCTTGGTCAGGTTGGTGAGCAGATCATCGCGAAGGTTGACCCGTCCGGTGGCGCTGGCCTTTTTGATGAACATTTCCATCAGGGACCGGTTGAGGGATTTCAGACTTTCATTCAGGGGGTAGGCATCATAGGAAATGTTTAAGCTCTGCTGCTGAAGATCGACGATTTCCTCAATGGAAAGCAGGTGGTTGCTGTTTTTTACCCGCTTGTAATACCGGTTTTTATAGGCGATGGGTTTTACCGGATACTCATTGATTTCGAACACCAGGATGTTTTTGCCTTTAATATCAATCAAAGTGATATGCGGGATAATTTGCGGATAGGTGGCGACCTTGATTTGGTTGAGGTATCGTTGCTCTGTTTCGGGACCGAACCCGATGCCGGTCGGTCTGCCGCTGTTATCCACACCGACAATGACTTTACCGCCCTTTGTGTTGGCAAAGGCTGAAAGGGATATGACCACTTCCTTGCCGAAGGACGCCTTGAATTCTATAATTTCCGATTCCCCGGATTTTAAAATTTTTAGGATATCCATTTATCTTACCCCTCTATTCGCTTCAACCGAACCATTTGCCGGGTGTGTATGGGTTCTTCGAAATTCCAGGCCATGGATCCGTACATTGAGCATGTTTTTCATAATCAAATAACGCATAATACCATATTTTACATCGTTCTATCATTTAAGAGCCGGGGCGTTGGGTGTCAGGAATTCCTCGAAATATCCCGGACGCCGGTCAAGCACTGCCTGACAAACTGCGGCATGAATCATGGATGACGGCGCCTGGCCACGGGACGCCAGATAGTCATCCAACTTCTCTTTGACGAGGTTCTCAACAAGATTAGCGGCACTCACCTTTCGGCTCACTTCCCGAACCAGAACATCGAAATGAGCGGCAGCGATATTTGTCCAGCGTTTCGACAGGGATTGGATGAGATCTGTATGGTTCGAGAGTCGCTTTTGCTCGGCGGAATTGGGTGAATACAGTTGCGGGATGGAGTTTCAATACAAGTCATGGTTAAAGGGCTCAACGCTCGCCATCACCAGTGGGCAGGGTAACCGGGCCTTTGTAAAATGCGACTAAACACAAAACTTGATAAAAACTTCAAACAG
>JAUXEW010000046.1 GCA_030620375.1 Desulfobacteraceae bacterium
GGCATCGGACCATCATCAGCCCCCACTACCAGTATCGCACCATCCATCTGCGCCGCTCCCGTTATCATGTTCTTAATGTAATCCGCATGACCCGGACAATCCACATGCGCATAATGACGGTTTCCCGTCTCATACTCAACATGCGCCGTCGCTATCGTTATCCCTCGCTCCTTCTCCTCCGGCGCTTTGTCAATCTGATCAAACGGTACAAAATCCGCTAACCCCTTAAGCCCCAGATGCTTCGTGATCGCCGCCGTTAACGTCGTCTTACCATGATCAATATGACCTATCGTACCTACATTGACATGCGGCTTCGTCCTCTCAAACTTTTCCTTCGCCATCTTACCGTCCTCCTATTGATCGTGGACTTCTCATTTATATCGTTATAAATTACACTAAATATTTTTTCAGACGTTGACTTTTTCGCGACTATCAAGCGTGATTCGCTGTTCTTTCAACTATTTACCACCGAAAATGGGCAAAAGCCTTGTTTGCTTCTGCCATTTTATGCGTATCTTCCTTTTTCTTAATCGATGCACCTTTGTTATTCGCCGCATCCAACAGTTCTCCGGCCAATTTTTTGGACATGCCCCTTTCCGACCGACTTCGAGAAAAACTGATAATCCATCGAATACCAAGGGCCGTTCGTCTCGACGGACGAATTTCCGTCGGGACCTGATAGGTGGAGCCACCGACCCGGCGAGACTTTACTTCAATTAACGGTTTAACATTGTCCAATGCCTGTTCAAAAATCTTAAGTGGTGGATCACCGGCTTTACTCTCGACAATATTAAATGCATCGTAGAGTATCGACTCTGCCAAGCTCTTTTTCCCGTCCCGCATAATCGCTCGGATGAATTTTGCAACAAGCTTGCTGTTATGTTTGGAATCGGGTATGATTTCCCTTACGGGAACCTCTCTTCTTCTAGGCATTTATTTCACCATTTCTCTGATTACTATTTTTTATGGCAAACCAACATGCCGATCTGACGATTGGCGTTATTTTGGTCTTTTTGCGCCGTACTTGGATCTTCCCTGTTTTCGATCCTCAACCCCCAATAAGTCGAGCGTGCCTCTTACGATATGATATCGAACACCGGGCAAGTCTTTAATCCGTCCTCCACGAACCAGTACCACGGAATGCTCCTGCAAATTATGACCGATACCGGGTATATAGGCGGTAACCTCTATCCCTGTGGTTAATCTGACCCGTGCTACTTTTCTAAGCGCCGAATTGGGTTTCTTCGGCGTTGAAGTGTAAACACGCGTACACACTCCCCGTTTTTGTGGCGCACCTTTTAACGCCGGGGTATTCGTTTTTTTCTTCGCTCGTTTCCTACCCTTTCTAATTAACTGATTGATGGTCGGCATAGTCTCCTCTTAGTTAATTTAAATCGGTAAAAGCGGTTTATGTATATATCTAATGCAATATTGTCAAGCATTTTATGAAAAAATCGGATACTTTTACCCATATTTTTTGAAAAAAACCGGTGCTTTGTACCGGGATCAAACTTAAACTGCGAATTAGTAAAATATCTCCATTTTTCTCACGCTATGGGGAAGAAAGCCGCCCCATTTACAGGGAACATTTGCTTAGCGTCCGAGCGAAAACCAGATCTTTTTTTCAAGTTCAAGGCGGACGAAAATTTAGCGCTGAAACGTTTTATTCTGTGTCAAAATCTGAGATCAACGCAGACACTTTAGTGAAGCTTTTCAGCGCTAATTGGAAAAATTGGCAGTTTTCGTTCAGGCATTATTTATTCTCAACAGAAACGTTGCTGTAAAACGGGAACCCGGTTCCGGCAGGAATAAGTTTTCCCATAATAACATTTTCCTTAAGTCCTTGTAAATAATCTTCTTTTCCACTAATGCTGGCATTTGCCAGCACTTTGGTGGTCTCCTGGAACGAAGCAGCGGATATGAAACTATCCGTACTTAACGATGCTTTGGTAATTCCAAGAATAAGCGGTTCTGCAACAGCGGGTTTCCCTCCTTTTTCAACAACCGCCCTATTTGCTTCTTCAAACTTGATTCGGTCAACCTGCTCTTCAACAATAAAGTCTGTATCTCCGGATTCCAAAACCTTCACCCGACGCATCATCTGCTTGACAATCACCTCAATGTGTTTGTCATTAATACGAACCCCTTGTAAACGATAAACTTCCTGGACTTCATCCACCAGATAACACGCCAGTGCAATTTCACCCTTGATATTCAAAATATCCTGGGGAATTGCTGAGCCGCTGATCAGCGGCTCTCCGGCCCTGATATAATCCCCTTCATAAACATTAATATGCTTTCCCCGGGGAATCAGATATTCTTTTTTATCTCCAATGTCCACCGGTGTAATAATAATTTTTTCTTTGCCTTTTTTAGTCCCTTTTTCAATTGCCACGTACCCGTCGATCTCGCTGAGGATGGCAATCTCTTTGGGTTTTCGTACTTCAAAAAGCTCGGCCACACGTGGTAAACCACCTGTAATGTCCTTGGTCTTTGTGGTAGCTCTCGGCAACTTTGCGATCATCTCGCCCGCTTTGACCTCATCACCCTCTTCAATCAACAGGATGGCCCCAATTGGCAACATATATCGTGCCACTCCTGAAGATCTGGCAAGTTTGGCTGTTTTCCCTGTTTCATCCTTAATAGAAATTCTCGGACGCTCATCCAGGCTCTTGGATTCAATGATGGTCAGGCTCGACTTTCCGGTTACCGAATCGACTTGCTCTTGCAGGGTCTTTCCGATAACGATATCTCCATACTTAACCTTTCCGGCCACTTCAGTTATAATCGGTGTCGTAAACGGGTCCCAGCTGGCCAGCAGATCATCAGCTTTCACCTGATCTCCATCCTTTATCAGTATATGTGTACCATAAATCACCGGAAATTTTTCCAGCTCTCTCCCGGCACTACCGACGATTGAGAATTCGCCACCGCGTCTATTCATGACGACAAACTCATTTTCCCCGGTTTTAACAACATTTAGATCAATATATTTAATAGTGCCATCCAGGCGGGCTCGGATATCTGCCTGTTCAACCCGTCGACTGGCCGTACCCCCTATATGGAAAGTTCGCATAGTCAATTGTGTACCGGGCTCACCGATCGATTGTGCGGCCAATATACCGACCGCCTGACCGATCTCGATCTTCTTTCCATGAGAAAGGTCACGGCCGTAACATTTTACACAAATACCGCATTTCGATCTACATGTCAGTACGGATCTGATATTAACGGATGCTAATCCCGCATCTTCGATCTTTTTTACCGCTTCTTCATCAAGATCATCTCCTGCTTTGACAAGTATTTCATCCGTAAACGGATCAATAATATTCTCCATGGCCACTCTGCCCAACACCCGTTCAGAAAGTTGTTGAATAATCTCACCGCCCTCCATCAAGGCTTCAACGTCGACGCCCATCATCGTTCCGCAGTCTTCTTCCATCACGACGCAGTCTTGGGCGACATCAGCCAGCCGTCTGGTTAAATATCCGGAATTTGCTGTCTTTAACGCCGTGTCTGCGAGCCCTTTTCGAGCACCGTGTGTTGAAATAAAATACTGGAGAACGGAAAGCCCCTCTCTGAAATTAGCATTTATGGGGGTCTCGATAATCTCTCCGGAAGGTTTGGCCATGAGTCCCCGCATACCGGCCAACTGACGCATTTGATCCTTACTGCCCCTGGCTCCGGAATCTGCCATCATATATATGGAATTCAAACTTTCCCGAAATTCGGGGTCCTTTTTTTTGTCTTTGGGGGGACCTACCTTCATGGCCTCCATCATCTCGTTTGCCACGTCGTCTGTTGCTTTGGCCCATATATCAACAACTTTATTATATTTTTCACCAGGAGTAATGAGCCCTTCATTATATTGCTTATCGATTATTTTAACCGTATCCTCAGCTCTTTTTATAATACCCTTTTTCGCCTCCGGAATTATCATATCGTCGATACAAATCGAAATTCCACCCTCCGTTGAATATCTATAGCCAATATCTTTCAACCTGTCGGAAAGTATCACGGTCGCTTTAGGCCCGAGATTTCGATAGGAATAATCAACGAGGTTACGGAGGGCTTTTTTATCCATCACATGATTTACCGAATCAAATGGTATTTCCGGCCGTTTTTCCATCACTTGAAAAATATGATAGAAATCATCAATCAATAAAGCTTGGCTCAATCCCGATTTCTCAAGAGAAAACAGGGCCGCGGTCTGGATCTCATCAACACCGAATATTCTCTGGAATTCTTCTTTGTTGAAAAAACCGGCAACTCCTTCATCTTCTTTATCGGCGCCTATTGAATACTCCCTGACCATTTCAACAAAATCCGCACCGTTTTCAAGCCGATCACGCACGGCTAATGCCGTTAACTCATCTGGCAGTGTAATATGACGCAAATTCATAATATTGCCTTGGGGAATGATTTCCCACAGCAAAACACGCCCGACAGTGGTATTAAAGCGTTTGCCGTTAATCCGAACCACAATATTTGCCTGCAGGTCGATTGCTTGGGCATCATATGCCGACCGAACCTCATCGACATCGGCAAACATCTTGCCATCTCCTTTTGCGTCTTGAATTCCTTTTGTCATGTAATAAATACCCAGAACGATATCCTGACTCGGTACAATGATAGGGCTTCCATTTGCCGGTGAAAGGATATTATTGCTGGACAGTATCAGCACCCTGGACTCAGTCTGTGCTTCAACGGAAAGCGGTATATGAACCGCCATCTGATCTCCATCAAAATCGGCATTAAATGCCGTACATACCAGTGGATGAAGTTGAATGGCTTTTCCTTCGATTAAAATGGGTTCGAACGCCTGAAACCCCAGACGGTGAAGCGTCGGTGCACGATTCAATAGTACCGGATATTCCCTGACAACCTCATCGAGCGTATCCCAAACCTCAGGCGTTTCCTTTTCCACCATTTTCTTGGCGCTTTTAACCGTAGATACGGCACCTTTTTTTTCCAACCGATAATAAACAAAAGGCTTGAATAACTCTAAAGCCATCTTTTTGGGAAGACCGCATTGATGTAGCCTCAAATCCGGGCCAACAGTAATAACGGTTCGGCCTGAGTAGTCAACCCGTTTCCCCAACAAGTTTTGGCGGAAGCGGCCCTGTTTGCCTTTTAATGTATCGCTCAATGATTTTAAGGGCCGTTTATTGGTTCCTGTCACTACTCTGCCGTGCCGTCCGTTGTCAAAAAGAACGTCAACCGCTTCCTGCAGCATGCGTTTCTCATTCCGGACGATAATATCAGGGGCATTTAGGTCCATAAGGCGTTTTAAGCGGTTATTTCGATTGATGACTCTTCGGTAAAGGTCATTGAGATCGGACGTTGCAAACCTGCCCCCTTCCAGCGGAACCAGCGGCCGAAGATCAGGAGGAAGTACGGGAATGACATCCATGATCATCCACGTTGGATCAATTCCGGATCGTTTGAAAGCATCTATAACCTTAAGCCTCTTGGAAAGCTTTTGTCGTTTCGCCACTGACCCGGTGTTGCGGATATCTTCCTTTAGCAGCTTGTGGGTATTATCCAGATCAATATTTTTCAGCATGGCCTTAATCGCCTCAGCACCGATCCCCGCCTCGAATTTTGATCCGTAGATTTCCAGAGCCTCACGATATTTATCTTCTGAAAGCAACTGCCCCACAGAAAGATCCGTATCTTTGGGATCAATGACGATGTGACTGTCAAAATATAGTACCTTTTCAATATTTTTTAATGTGATATCTAAAACGTTACCGATCTTACTCGGAAGACTTTTCAAAAACCAGATATGGGCGCAAGGGGTAGCAAGCGCGATATGGGCCATTCTATCTCTTCGTACTTTAGATTGAATGACTTCAACGCCGCATTTTTCACAAATAACCCCCCGGTGTTTCATCCGCTTGTATTTTCCGCAGTTACATTCATAGTCTTTAGTCGGGCCAAAAATCTTCGCACAAAAAAGGCCGTCCCGTTCCGGTTTGAATGTGCGGTAATTAATCGTTTCCGGTTTTTTAATCTCGCCGTGCGACCATTTTAATATTTGGTCAGGGGATGCAAGCGCAATTCGAACTCCTTTATACTTTCCTGGATCTTTTGGCTTGGCAAAGAAATCAAATAAGGTTTCCAAAAATTCCCTCCTAACTTTAGCTATTCCATAAGGGTTATATCCAAACCCAAACTCTTTAGCTCTTTCGTCAATACTTTAAATGACTCGGGAAGTCCGGGTTCAAGAACATTTTGTCCCTTTACAATCTTTTCATACATGCGGGTCCTTCCGGCCATATCATCTGATTTTACCGTGAGGAACTCTTGAAGCGAATAAGCGGACCCGTATGCTTCCATGGCCCACACTTCCATTTCACCCAAACGCTGGCCGCCAAACTGGGCTTTCCCGCCTAGTGGCTGCTGTGTTACCAGTGAATAAGGACCTATGGACCGTGCATGGATCTTATCATCTACGAGGTGGTGAAGCTTCATGACATACATGGTGCCAACGGTAACCTTGGTTCGAAACGGCTCTCCTGTCCGTCCGTCATACAGTGTCACCTGACCGGACGTTAGCAGACCCGATTCATTTAAAAGGGATTTAATTTCAGCTTCTTTTGCACCATCAAATACCGGGGTAGCCACATGAACACCGTTTTTGTAATTACCAGCATATTCGTAAAAAGAATCGTCATCCATTTTATCGATCATCTCATGGATTTTAAGATCAGAGAATATTCGTTTTAGCTTTTCACGAAGCGCCTCCGTCTTTCGTTGCTCAAGGAGTTTGTTCAGCTCATCCCCAAGGCCTTTTGCTGCCCGTCCCAAGTGGATTTCAAGTACCTGCCCGACGTTCATTCGAGAAGGTACGCCCAACGGGTTTAATACCATGTCCACCGGCGTTCCGTCTTCAAAATACGGGAGATCCTCCTGCGGCAATATTCTGGAGACAACGCCTTTATTTCCATGTCGCCCCGCCATCTTATCACCAACAGACAGTTTTCGCTTCATCGCCACATAGACCTTCACCATTTTAATGACGCCGGGAGGTAAATCATCCCCCTTTTCATACCGGCTGATCTGACTGTCAAATTCATCTCTGCAGCGTTTGCATTGCTCCCGGTATATCTCAATGACATCATGAATTTTTTCGGTAATTTTCGGTTCTTTTAGGACAATTCCTTCAAAGTGAACAACCGGGATATTCGCCAGCATACCCTCCTTAATGGTATTGCCCTTTGGAATTAATACCTTTTTGCCCTTTTTTAAGGAAGATTGCGCTATCTGACCTTCGAGTACTTCTACAATCTGTTCATAAGCGACATCATGAATAACCGCCAGCTTATCGTCTCTGTCCTTTTCGAGCATCGCCATTTCTTTATCTTCAATGAATTGCAGGCGTTCGTCCTTGTCAACTCCCCGTCTTGAAAACATCTTTGCATCTATCACAATTCCCTGGACACCAGGGGGAACCCGCAAGGATGTATCTTTAACATCTCCAGCCTTTTCCCCGAATATGGCCCGAAGAAGCTTTTCTTCCGGTGAAAGTTGGGTTTCCCCTTTAGGTGTAATCTTACCAACCAGAATGTCACCCGGACCGACTTCAGCTCCGAGTCTGACGATGCCGCTTTCATCCAGATCCTTTAATGCCTCATCTCCGACATTCGGAATATCCCTCGTAATATCCTCTTTTCCGAGCTTAGTGTCCCTGGCTACGACTTCAAATTCCTCTATATGAACTGAAGTATATATCCCGTCTCGATGAAGCCTTTCCCCAACTAAAATAGAGTCTTCAAAATTATAGCCCCCCCACGGCATAAACGCCACTGTAATATTCTTTCCGAGAGCTAATTCTCCTTGCTCCGTTGCCGGTCCGTCCGCGATTATTTCTCCGGCTTTGATGTGCTGACCTTTTTTAACAATTGGACGATGGTTAAAGCAGGTATTTTGGTTTGAACGAACAAATTTAGAAAGATTATATACCGTCACCGGTAAATTTTTGACGCCATCGTTATCAAGACCCTTTGTGACTTCATGCTTCAGGACAATCCTGGAAGCGTCAACATCAACAACTACCCCATTCCGTTTTGCCACTATTGTGACACCCGAATCTTTTGCTACGATTTCTTCAATTCCCGTTCCAACCAGTGGCGCCTCATTCATCAACAACGGAACAGCCTGACGTTGCATGTTTGATCCCATCAATGCCCTATTGGCATCATCATTTTCCAAAAAGGGGATCAAGGAAGCGGAGACACTCACCAACTGGTTCGGAGATATATCCATAAATTCAACATCTTCCCGATTTACCATGGTAAATTCTCCCGCCACACGTGACGTAACCAAAGGGTTGACATACCTTCCATTTTCTGTAATCGGTGCGTTCGCCTGGGCAATAGGAAGATCCTGTTCTTCAAACCCACTTAAAAACTTTACTTCATCCGTAACGGAAGCATTTTTAACGACCCGGTAGGGCGTCTCAATAAATCCGTATTCATTAACACGGGCATACGTACTCAATGAAACGATAAGTCCGATGTTGGGTCCTTCAGGTGTCTCTATTGGACAAATCCTTCTGTAATGAGATGGATGCACGTCCCTAACTTCAAATCCGGCCCGTTCCCGGGTAAGACCTCCGGGACCAAGCGCGCTCAGACGTCGTTTGTGAGTTGTTTCCGAAAGTGGGTTCGTCTGGTCCATAAACTGTGACAGTTGGCTGGTTCCAAAAAATTCCTTTACCACCGCGGAGACAGGCTTTGGATTCACTAAATCATGGGGCATTAAGGAATCCATCTCTTGAAGACTCATCCGCTCTTTAACCGCTCTCTCCATGCGAACCAGACCAATACGATACTGATTTTCCAGCAATTCGCCCACCGCTCGAACCCGTCTGTTTCCAAGGTGGTCGATATCGTCAACAACTCCTTGAATATCTCTTAATTCAACCAGCGTTTTTGCTGTAAGAAGAATGTCCTCTTTCCGAAGTGTTCTTAGATCAAGAGATGATTCAATACCCAATCTAAGATTGATTTTTAACCGCCCTACTCCTGAAAGATCATAATACGCAGACTTAAAAAACAGATGATCTACAAAATCTTGTGCTACTTCAGGAGTTGCCGGATTTCCCGGTCGGAGTCTTCTATAAATTTCAATCAGCGCTTCTTCTTTTGCTTCCACTTTATCCATTAAAAGCGTCTTACGAATGGAATCGCTGATTGACACACCACCAATATAAGGCAAGTCAAATTCATTGACACCCGCCTCTCTGAGCTTGTCCAAACTTTCTTCACTAACACTTTCATTAGCTTTAACAAGCAGCTGATGCGTTTGCTTATCATAGATTGTCGTTGAAAACGCCCTTCCAATAATCTCTTCAGACGTAATCGGGATCATCTCGATTTTAGCAGCCTTGATTTGCCGAATCGATCGTTGCGTAAACAATCGACCTGACTTCGTGATAACCTCGCCGGTTTTAGGATCTTTAATATCTCGACCGGCACGCTGCCCTTTTAAAAATTCTTCATTAAATTCTTTATAAATTCGCTTCCCTCGAACAATGATCTTTTCTTTTTGATAAAAATAACCTAGCAAATCCTCGGTGGAATATCCTAACGCTTTGAATAATATCGTCACCGGAAACTTTCGTCTTCTGTCAATCCGAATATAAACGATATCTTTGGGATCAATCTCCATGTCAATCCAAGAGCCTCGAACGGGGATAATTCTGGAACTGTAAATCACTCTTCCGCTGGAATGTGTTTTTCCTTTATCATGATCGAAAAATACGCCTGACGACCGGTGGAGTTGGCTGACCACAACACGTTCGGTGCCATTAATGATAAACGTTCCTTTCTCGGTCATTAAGGGAATAGTGCCAAAGTATATCTCCTGTTCTTTTATATCTCGAATATTGGAATAACCGGTTTCTTTATCAATATCATAAACGACAAGCCGTACCGTAATACGGATAGGGATCTCGTAGGTCATACCCCGGTGAATGCATTCCTGAACACTATGCTTAATCTCACCGAATCTGTAAGACACAAATTCAAGCGAGGCACTTCCCGTAAAGTCCTTTATGGAAAAAACGGACTTAAATACTGCCTGCAAACCAATATCTTTTCGCTGGTCCGGCGGGACATCCATTTGTAAAAGTCGATCATAGGAGTCCCGCTGTACTCCGATAAGGTCCGGCATATCCACAATTTTTTTTATTTTGCCGAAATTTTTCCTTATGCGTTTAGGTGCCAAAGTCCGTTCGGCCATATCATCTCCAAAAAATTAGGGTGATGGATTATAACGCTAAGGTGATGGGTAACGTGTTTCAGCCATTTACGCATCACCGGTATAACATAATGAACTACCCGTATATTTTATTTTAGTTCTACTTGGGCACCTGCCTCCTCAAGTTGAGCCTGAATCTTTTCAGCATCATCTTTCGCTATCCCTTCTTTGATTGGAACAGGAACGCTTTCGACTAAAGTCTTGGCATCTTTAAGCCCCAAACCGGTAATGGATCTAACCTCTTTAATGACCTGAATCTTCTTGTCTCCAAAAGTTGTCATAATGACATCAAATTCAGTCTTTTCTTCGGCAGGAGCTCCGGCTTCCGCAGCGCCTGCCGCCATCATCGCAACGGGGGCAGCACTAGAGACACCGAACTTATCTTCCAGCTCTTTTACAAACTCTGAAAGTTCAAGCACCGTCATATTTGATATAAACTCAACAAAATCTTCTTTTTTAATATCCGTCATTTTATCATTCCTCCAATTATTTCTCTAAAAGCGGGATGGAATTGTCACCGCAATTATCGATACTTTATGAGACTGTTATCTTTGATCTAACAAAATTTACTAAGCAGCCTCTTTTTGATTTTTGATGGCTTGCAACACATTCAACATTTTTCGCGTTATATCACTTAAAACCAGAACAATCGATGTCGGGACACCATTCATAACGAAAAGCACTTTTCCAATAAGTACTTCTCTGGGCGGCAAGTCAGCAAGCGCTTTGATGTCGCTCAATTCCAAAACTTTTCCGCCCATCACCCCTTTTTTAATTTCAATCTTCTTATGTTCTTTGGCAAACTCGACCAAAATTTTTGCAGGGGCTACGGGATCATCATAGCTTAATGTAACGGCGCTTGGTCCTTTGAATGCGTCTTTGATCATTTCGGCATCAGTTTGGTCGGAAGCCCTGATAAGTAATGTATTCTTTACCACTTTACACTCAACCGCCGCCTCCCTCAACCTTTTCCGCAACTCATTCATCGTTGCTACATCAAGTCCTTTATAATCCACAACGATCAGGACCTTGGATTTTAAAAATTTGTCCTTCAGATCCTCTACCAAATGTTTTTTTTCATCTAATTTCATGCGTTTTCACACCTCCTTTCTTCATCTGCAAACAACCGGAGGTAACAGCTTCATTAAAACCTGACTGCCTATCTCGGTAGGTCGGCTTCGCCGATTATACACATATAAAAAAAGTGCACCTACGGTCTTTGATGGGATTTTTTTCTGACCAGTAAAAAATGAATAATGAGACTCTTTGGACTTACTATTTAAAAAATAAAACCTATTGCTTTTCGGCATTTCAAGCATAAGGCTGATAGTCCATTTAATGGAATCCAATTATTTTATAAAATCTTTAACACAAGCCGTATCGACCTTGATTCCCGGCCCCATGGTAGTCGAAATGGAAATACCCTTTAAATAGGTCCCTTTACTGGACGCCGGTTTAAGACGAACAATCGTTTCCATAAAGGCCGCGATATTTTGAGTGATTTTCTCAGTACCGAAAGACACTTTCCCCATAGGAACGTGCACGATCCCGGTTTTTTCAACACGGAAGTCGATTTTACCCGCCTTTAATTCATTTACGGCTTTAGCAATATCGAAGGTAACCGTACCCGTTTTTGCATTGGGCATTAAGCCTCTTGGGCCGAGAAGTTTGCCGATTTTTCCGACAGAACCCATCATATCCGGAGTTGCAACAGCTTTATCAAAGTCCAACCAACCCGATTTAACCTTTTCAATCAGGTCGTCGTTCCCGATATAATCCGCACCGGCATCCAATGCCTCTTTTTCTTTTTCACCCTTTGCAAATACCGCTACTTTAACCTCTTTGCCGAGGCCATTTGGCAATACGACCGTCCCTCGAACCATTTGATCCGCATGCCTTGGATCAACCCCCAAACGCACAGCGATATCGATGGTCTCATCAAATTTGACATAGGATCCGTCGATCGCCTTCTCTATCGCATCGTCAAAGCTGTGCCTATCGTGGGAGTCGATCTTTTTCTTTGCTTCTAAATATTTTTTACCCCGCTTCGGCATCTTTTTTCACTTACTCCTTTTCTGTTTATACAACCTCAATTCCCATACTTCTAGCGGTCCCAGCAATAATTCTACAGGCGGCCTCCAAATCATTGGTGTTTAAATCAACCATTTTTTGCTTGGCAATCTCTTCCACCTGTCCCCGAGTCACCTCTCCGACCCTGTCGAGTTTTGGATCTCCAGCACCCTTCGCAATTTTAGCCGCCTTTTTAAGTAATACAGCGGCCGGCGGCGTTTTCGTAATAAACGTAAAGGATCTGTCCTGAAAAACCGTTATGACAGCTGGTATAATCATCCCTTCATCATTGGCTGTCTTTGCATTAAAAGCCTTGCAAAAATCCATGATGTTCACGCCATGCTGTCCCAACGCAGGCCCTATCGGGGGGGATGGGTTTGCTTTCCCTGCCATAACCTGCAATTTGATCTGAGCAATAACCTTTTTCGCCATTTTATTTATCTACTCCTAATATCATAATCTTCCGATGCCAGAATTCGAATACCTAGTTTTTACCGAATTCAATATCTTTTCCACAATTTAAACCTTTGTGACTTGGACAAATTCCAGTTCAACCGGTGTGGACCGACCAAATATACTAACCAAAACCCTAATTTTGCCTTTCTCCGGATTAACTTCCTCTACCGTACCATTAAAATTAACAAAGGGACCGTCTATTACCCGAATCTCATCACCGGACTCAAAGTAATATTTTGGCTTTGGCTTCAGTTTGCCGGTCTCCATCCGGTTTAAAATGTAACTGGCCTCTTCATCTGTCAACGGGGTCGGTTTATGTCTACCACCTAAAAATCCGGTGACCTTGGCAGTATCATTAACAACGTGCCAAGTATCGTCATCGAGCGCCATATTGACCAATATATATCCCGGATAAAACTTTCTCGATGATTCTCTTCTTTTCCCCTTAACCAGTTCAACGATCTGTTCAGTCGGCACTAGTACCTCACCAAATTTATCCGGATTCGTGAAAGACGCTATTCGCTCCTCCAAAGCCTTTTTAACTTTGTTCTCAAAGCCGGAATAAACATGGACAATATACCATTTAAAAGCCACTATTTCCTCTCTTAACCTTTTATTGAAGGACAATCCGGATGATGCTCGATAAACCGATATCCACAGCACCAAGAAAAAAAGAGATGATAAAAACCAAAATAAGGACAACCACCGTGGACCCCAAGGTCTGCTTGCGTGACGGCCATACCACCTTCTTAAGCTCCACCTTAACCTCACGCAAAAATTGCACACTCGTATCCAGAAATGCTTTCACCTTCCCGGGTTCAACTTTCCGTTTACTAGCGAACAGCTTTGAAGAAGGTGTCTGTTTGGTAACCGATTTTTTGGAGATACCACTAAATAATACACCCGTCTTTAAGGCCGGTTGATCTTTTTTCGGAGGTAAAGTTCCTATGCCCGAATCTTGTTTTTTCTTTTTTTTGGTACTTGGTGTTTTTTTTCGTTGTAACCGTCCCATTTCACACCTAAAATAGATAAAGCTTAAAGTCTAATCCACTCTTTTAAAGGAATTAATTTGTTCCCTTTTACATTTAAACTATGAGGCCTTTACAAAACGCCCCTTTTCACCCAAATTCTATGTCAGTCTCAAATTTTAATCCGCCTGAGGCGGAATTAACCATCGAAATACTAAATGTATTCCTTCGGTTCCACGCAGTGAAGCTATTTGGCGATAAATTTTTGCCTTTCTTGAACTTATGAAATTGTGCGTTTTTCAAAGGTCTCTTTAGGCTCAGCAAAAAATCATTTGGCAGGCCAGGAGGGATTCGAACCCCCAACACCCGGATTTGGAGTCCGACGCTCTACCGTTAGAGCTACTGGCCTGCATCAACTCAAGCCGAATTAACCATTAGAGTAAACTGTTTTGGGAAAAAACTTATTTCTTTGTCTCCTTATGCAGTGTGTGTTTTCTGCAAAATCGACAATATTTGTTAAACTCCAGCTTATCCGGTGTTGTCCTTTTGTTTTTTGTCGTTGTGTAATTCCTTCTATTACACTCACTACATGCAAGTGTTACAATTATTCTCACTTGAGGACTCCTTCAGAACTATCCGATAATTTCACTAACCACTCCGGCGCCAACGGTACGACCACCTTCCCTAATGGCAAACCGAAGCTCTTTTTCCATCGCTACCGGCATGATTAACTCCGCCGAAATCGATACATTGTCCCCC
>JAUXEW010000263.1 GCA_030620375.1 Desulfobacteraceae bacterium
TGAAGTAGCACCAGTTCGAAAAGGAAATCGGAAACGCCGGATATAAGAAACCACATTTGGTTCCGATAGGGCTCTGGAATCAGGGTGTATGGTTTGTATATCTCAGTAGTTTAGGGGTAGATGAACGGGCGATATATAGCAGATATCGCCCGCAATGCCCTGAAAACCGGGGTGGATGATATCACAAATATTTTTAGCCCTTGAAAATTACAGCTTTGTTGGAGCAATCAGTAGTTCCGGTCCGCTTCCGGTAATAAAAAATTGATAGACCGTGCCAATAACCTCCGGGGTTAAACTTGCGTCATCAGGCTTCATAAACCGTTTCATCCTCGATTATCGTTTTTAATATGTTTGTCTCCTTGATAGAGTCGGGATCACATTGGGTAATATCCTGGGAGAGCAGGGTAAAATCCGCCAACTTGCCAACGCTGATGCTGCCCCGGTCGTTTTCGGAATAGGAGCATTTTGCTGCCATGGTCGTATAAGCGGCTAGAGCCTTTTCCGGACTGATTCTTTGCTCTTTTCCCAATACGGTGCCGCTGCTGGTTTTTCTTGTCACCGCCGTGCCGATCGACTCCATGGTCCAAGGCGGCATCACCGGCGTGTCGGTATGCAGCGTAAAGTCCAGACCGGCTCTGTCCGCGTCACCAAAAGGATTGAGCCTTGACGCCCGCTCTTCACCGAGGAAAATATTCACATGCCGGTCTCCATAATAGTGGACATGCATACCGAAAAAACTGGGAATCACACCGGCGGCCTTCATTCGGTCAATATGATTTTTGTGGGCGGTTTGACAGTGAATCACCATATGCCGTGTATCTTCCCTGTAGTGGACTTTCTGGGCTTTTTCAAAAGCGGAGACAACGGCTTCAATAGCGGCGTCGCCATTGGCGTGAACGGAAATATGATCACCCCGTTCATGATATTTCAGGACCGCCTCTTCAATATCGCCCTGGCTCATGACCAGTTCGCCCTTAAAATCGGGTTTGTTTTTGTAGGGAGAAAGCATCGCGGCGGTATTGGCCTGGATCGAACCATCGACAAAAAGTTTGATGCCGCCAGCGATGATTCTTCTCTTTCCCATCCCGACGCCATCGATCTGCTCTGGCCTAAAGTTTGAGGAAGATTGCACCATCATGGACAAAAAAGCCCGAATGTTTAATTCCCTGTTTTTTTCGAGGGCCTGATAGGCGGAAACAACGATTTCCCCGGTTCCGGCGATACCAACGGCGGCATCATGGATGGCGACAATGCCGTATTCGTTATACGCTTTCACGGCCTTTTTTAAAAGCGATTGAACTTTTACCGGATCTGTCGGCGGGGGCATTTTTTCGCCCACCAAATGAAACCAGGCCATTTCATCCAGTTTGCCAGTGGGATTGCCACTATCATCTCTTTCAATCCAACCGCCTTGTGGATTCTCTGTTGTCTTTGAAATACCAAATAGCTCAAGCGCCCGGCTATTCACATAGCCCACATGCCCGGACATATGGTGAACCACTACCGCTTTTTCCGTGGACACCTTGTCCAGGTCGTTTTTGTTAAGATGCCTCAATGCCGGTGTGTAGGTGTCGTCAAAACAGTACCCGACAATATACTCCGAATTTTCCGCCTTGGCATCATGGGCTCTGAGCAGCCGTACGGGGTCATCGATGTTTTCACATGCCCCGCCGCCCAGGTTGCAATGCTCCAAAAAAAAAGCAAAGAATGAAAGATGGTTATGACTTTCAATTAAGCCAGGCACCAAAAAACCACCATTGAGATCGATCTTCCTCGTATCAGCGTCCACCAAATTGTTGACGTCGGATTTTTCACCAACCGCTTTAATCACGCCGTCTTCCACAAAAACAGCTTCTGCGCGTGGCATTGAACTGTCCATCGTAAAAATCGAACCACCGCTATAGATTGATTTATGGCTCATTATATCACCTCCATACCTAGGTAAAAACAGCTTAAAAGAGAAGGAAGGGAACATTTTTCCTTCCTTCTACACAAAAAAAACAATGCGTTCAAAACCGCATTACGTTTGGGCGACTTCATCGCCCTTTTTTCTTCCCAAAAACCAGACAGCCCCAAAACAAAAAAGGCTGTATAGACCGTAGAAGACCATGACCTTCATAAGTCCAAAGTTCGGCACATTCGGTCCGATGACAAACAAGGGAATACCAGCAGTAAATAAAATTGCGACATTAAAGAAGGCCAGTTCCATGGATACGCTGGTAGTGTAGTCCGGATCCATAATTCGCAGCAGCAAAAGGCCATTGGCCGTGGCGCCGGTGCAGCAGCCCAGTTGGGCAATCATTCTTTCAGGTCCTAACTGAGTGAGCTTGCGGCCAAAAAACCAGATATAGAGGAATGTCGTTATAAGGATACCCAAGGAAACAACCACGATCGGCCCAAAATATTTTGTCAGCACCTGAAAGCTGACACTCATGAAAGAGGCAACCAGCAAAACATCCACAGCAGCGCCGGTGATGTGTTTTTGCAGGCGGACGCTTAGCATATGGCCCAGTCCTATCTTGTTGATGAAAAGCCTGACGATGGTCGCCACAATAAGACCATGAAAGAAGAACAGCCCCCATGCACTTAACACACCAATCATTGGTATGCCTTTTAGATGGACTAAAATATATTTCATGTATAGGAAGGTGATCCCGTAACAGATAAACAGGATGGATAACTGAAACGCCAGGGTGTCAATATTTGCGGGATGCGTTTTTTCATGTCCCAGAGCGCTGGATTTTTTATCTTCAAGGATACCGACCAAATATTCGTTTTCAATGCTTGCCTTTTTATTGGCATTTTTTCCTTTTTTAATAAAATAACGCGCCAAAGGAACGCCGATGATAAAGGCAAAGATAAAACCGACATTGGCATAAATCAGCCCCACGATGGGCAAATCGGCCGATGCGCCGAGGTCGGCCCACATTTTTCCATATGTCAAACCCTGGCCCGGACCTTGTGTAAATCCGTGGGTTGCGATAAAGCCGAACATTTCGGAAAAGCTACTGCCGGTAATCATGTTATATGCG
This sequence comes from Desulfobacteraceae bacterium, assembly GCA_030620375.1. GTDB lineage: Bacteria > Desulfobacterota > Desulfobacteria > Desulfobacterales > UBA5616 > JAUXEW01. The sequence goes on from JAUXEW010000263.1 coordinate 3,033, forward strand.
ATTAGCAACAGCCCTCCGATAATGGCCTGGAAGCCAACGCTTCCGGCCCAGATAAATGACATCCAGAGGCCGCCTCGCAAATACTCTTTTTTACTAACTTCCGGCGCGTCATCCGCCTTGTTCGTTAAACACAAAGACATGAAGCTGATAATAAACGCGTGCATACTGAAGTTGACAAACTGCTTGGATTCAAAAGGCAGAAGACCGGTATTGATCAGAATAAATCCGATGGCACCGCCGATTATTGCAGCAGGGATCAAAAAGCTTTGAAATATTGCGATTTTTGCGCGGATAATTACGCCGATAATCAGCATCAGTCCGACAATGGCCATGATATTAAACCCTACGAAAGTGTCAATGTATGCCATGTTCCCTCCTTTTGCTTGATGTGTTTATTATTTTTTCCAAATAGCTCAACTGTCCCGATTATATAAGATAAAATGTTCATAGCACAAATAACTTTTTGAGAAAGCAAAGACGTCAGCCTGTCGTCATAGGCCATTCGCCGCCGGAGAATGTTGCCAAAAGTCTTCAGTCCAATTTAATCTATCCAAATGGTGGAATTTTAATCAGATTGAATAATAATCTATATCAATTTGCCGGTCTAGCATGCAATGGATAGTGTTGTTTTTAAAATATGAAGTGTTCAACATATTGTGGTTCGCCGGTTTTCTGAAAAAATACAGATGTATTGAATATCCGGACTACGTCAAAATTTGTGATATGCTCTAAAATTAGCCCCAATTTGATGGAGTTCCGAGTCCATGTTTCTTGCCAATCTCTGTAATTCGATGATTATCGAAATGTGTGATGATATAATTCGAGTATCACAAGGATTTAGGGGCTGTCAAA
>JAUXEW010000213.1 GCA_030620375.1 Desulfobacteraceae bacterium
AGGCCATAACGCCTCCCATCTCACCCATCACTTTTAGCGCTTTGCTTTCAAAATCTTCTTTGGCGGATTGAAATTTGTCCACTTTCAAAGAAATATGATGCAATCCTTCACCTCTCTCCGCTATAAACTTTCCTACCGGGCCGACCCCCTCCTGAGTGGGTTGCATTAACTCAAAGGCCAAGCTTCCCACTCTGACAACAGCCGAGATGTGAAGACCAAAATTCATTTTTCCATCTTCAACATTCGATGTGTCTAAAACAGCGCCGAATTTCTCTTTGAAAAAGTTAATCCCCTCATCTATATCTTTTACCGCTACCCCGACATGTGCCAATCCTTCAATCATTTTAAGACCTCCTGAATATTCAAATTAAAAGAAAAGAAATAAAATGGGGGATAAATAACCCCCCATTTTACCAAACCAAATCAGAATTCCCTATTGAAAAAACAAGATATGAACGGGTTATTCGGTCACTTCCTTAATTTTATCCTGGAGCAACTTTTGAGATTCCGTGGGCTGAATACTCTGCATGGCCATCATTTTACTCATATCCCCTTCTATCTTCATCTTTCCGCTCATAAATGCCTGCATTCCGGCCTGCTGGTCCTGTTCAACAAACATTTTTTTGGCAAGGTCATAAGGGACGATAATTTTGGTCGATGCATCCGGTAAATGCCCCTTTTCAATTTTCCCGCCATTCATGCACAGCTCATAATCTCCTTCATCGCTGGTAACCGTCATGTTGAGTTTCATATCGGCCATGCCGGCAGGAATTTCTAAATTAACTTCATCTGCGAGTTCGCTAATCTTGGCAAACCACTCATCCGATAAATACTTAACACCCATCACTAACCTCCTTTTCTTTGAGACCTTTGCGAAACGTCTCTATTTGAATGATTCCTACGCCAGGACCATGTTTAAGGCTCCACAGCGATTTACTGAAATTGAAGCCCTGCGGCAACGCATGGGTAATTTGCCTGACGTTAGAAATTTCATCCAGTTTCATAAACGAAAGATACTATATTCCCTGAATAACTAAAGCATGCCGCATTTGATACCGCTTTTGCAGGAATACTGCTAAATCCTCTCGACTACAGCGGCAATACCAACACCGCCGCCCCCACATAACATTTGGAGACCACACCGGCCATTGGTGCGCTTTAAGTGGTGGACCATCTCACCAAAATATACCACGCCGCTGGCGCCAATCGGATGGCCCAGAGCAACCGCCCCGCCGGTTGGATTAACCCGGGGATCATCGTGTTCGTAGCCCAGTTCTTTTGCAAACTCAATCAACGGGCTCATAAAAGCCTCATTGGGTTCGATGACATCCATATCATCAATGGTTTTCCCGGCACGCTTAAGGGCTTTCTGCGACGCGGGGATAGGCGCTAAAAGCATGGGAACCGGTTCGCCGCCACATGATGCCGTGCCGATAATTCTCACCAGCGGCTCAAGCCCCAACTTTTCAGCCTTATCCGCGGTCATTAAAAGCGCCGCAGCAGCGCCATCAACAATCTGGGAAGAATTACCCGCTGTGACCATACCGTCCGGTTTAAACGGTGGTTTTAATGTGGCCAAATCCGCCATAAAGCCATCGAAATCATCGGCTGCTTTCGGGCGTAAGGTTTCATCCGTTTCTACAACATATTTTTTGTCATCCCAGGTAAACTCAAACGGAATGATATGGTCGGCATACAATCCCTGGCGTTGCGCTTCCACGGCCTTTTTCATACTGATCGCACCGGCGCGGTCCAGTAGTTCACGGGTATGACCGTTTTCTTCAGAGATCATTTCCGCGCAGAGGCCCTGAGGTACGCCTATCCCGGATTCCATGAATTTTGAAGACATTCTTACCGGATAGTTCGCCTTAAATGCAACCTCTATGTCTGAGCCCATGCCGTAATGGGACATAATCTCGACACCCGCGCAAAGACATATATCACCATCACCGATCATCATTTGATGGGCAGCCGAGTTTATCGCTCTAAGCCCTGCGTTGCAGTACTGGTTAATCGTATATGCAGCAGCTACGTTGGGAATACCCGCCATGAGAGCAGCGATACGGGCAATATTTCCCCCCTGTTCTCCGATCTGACTGAGGATGCCCACGATCACGTCTTCGATATCATGTTCATCAAATTTGGGGCTTTTTTCATGCACACGATCCAGGAGTCCCCGCATCACGCCCGCCAAAAGCTCCTGGGCGGAGGCCTGACAAAGCTGCCCCCCTTTTTCCATTCCTTTCCGGCCTGATTTGCCGATAGGGCTTCTCACCACGTCAACAACCACCACTTCTTTCATTTTTGCCATGTTTTCTTTCTCCTTTTTTCATATAGAATTTCGGGTTCCATACATAAGCTTCCATCTTTTGATGGACAAAATGCACCAACCATCCGTAAAAGTCAAGTGGTTTTTTTAATTGCCGGATCGGACTACGCTTTTGACTCCGGATAAATCCCATCAATGACCTCTTTAAGATCGAGCCTTTCAAGGTAATTCTTATTTGCTTTCCCGGTCGTTACATCCCAGTTCATCGTGTCGTAATATGATTCTGCCAGCATATCGATATCGAGGGTCAGTTTTTTAAACGGTCCTTTTTCCTGAGGAGGATCCCCATATACTCTGGGATGGGGTTTAAAATCTTTGATGGGATTGATGCCTTCCCGAATATTAAAGGCATGACGGAGCTGGTTGATCCTTTCTCCGATGACCAGATAATCATCATCGGACAATTCCCAGCCGGTAGCGGCATTTAACCATTCGGCTATGGGCATCTCTCCGCCGACCTGAGTCCCGAACAAGCAGATCCCGGCGCCATCCATCAGCATCTTAAAAAAGATATTGACGGCAATCCCCTCGGCCTTATTGTCGCAGCGTCTTTTCTCCTTTCGGGTAATGAAAGACGGCACTTTTTTCGCCCTGGAATACTTCTTTTCCAATTCTTGAATTTCCAGGTATAGATTGGCTGCGGTCGTATGCCTGCCGGGCGTCGCATCACAGTAGTATGAAATGGCCTGCCCATTATCAAACTTGGGATCATGCATCCCCGGTTCAACCCCGCCACAGTGAACGGCATATTCGGTTGCGCCCTTGCCGATCTTCTCTGCCGCCCGTTTAACACCGTCCGCAAGGGTGTCCCCAATCCCTTCACGGTTGATAATCATCTCTGTCAGCTTTATGATGGCCGCGCTGTTTCCCCATGCCAGTTTTAATCCGCCGGTGTCGGCTTCCGTGATAATGTTATTTTCAAAACATTCAATGGCAAACGCGACAGTTGCGCCGCATGAAATGGAATCGATGCCGCCGCGATTGACCATATCGTTGATTTTGAAAATCGAAAAGATATCATCGTTTAAAAGAAGAGACCCAAACGAGCAAAGGGTCTCATATTCGGGCTTGTGCATCTCTGATATGGGATACGGACCTTCTTTGATCTCCATAATACCGCCACATCGAATGGGGCAGGAAAAACAGCCGTATTTTTTTACCTGGTATTTAATTACGGTTTCAGCCCCTATTTTCTGAGATCGTTCCAGCGGAAAATCCTTACATCCTATACCCCCCCAATTTTTTATGGGGCTGTCGCCGCTTTCGGCACTTAATGCCGTAGTTCCGGAAGTCCCGAACTGCCTGAAAAGGTCCCGGACCATTCCCCCTTTAGTGCGCACGCCAAACGGCAGTATCCGTTGCATTTTACCGCCGAAGCCCAGCATTTTATCGCTCAATTTAGGTTCCTTATCCAATTGAAGACGGCTGCGGTAGGCCTTGGTTAATTCCGCCATTTGATCTTTATCAAAAACGCCTGCTTTTTGTTTCCCGGCAACGACGACCGCCTTAAGCTTTTTAGAGCCCATAACACTTCCCAGTCCGCTTCGTCCCGCAAGTCGCCCGCCATCAGTGGATATCCCGGCAAGTAAGCTCAATTTTTCGCCGGCCGGACCAATGCACATCACCTGTGCACGTTTTCCGTGTTTTTCTTTCAATATGTTTTCAGTTTCAATGGCATCCTGTCCCCATAATTCGGATGCGTCGTTGATTTCAATGGTATTTTCATCCATATAGACATAGACCGGTTTTTCACTTGCGCCATAGAAAAAAATCGCGTCCACACCGCATCGTTTCAGTGCGGGTGAAAAATTCCCCCCGCAATTGCTGTCACCCCATCCGCCGGTCTGAGGCGACTTTCCCACAACCATAAACCGGCCGGTAAACAGAGAGTTCGTGTCTGTCAAAAGGCCTGTGGAAAAACCCAGGATGTTCTCCGGTCCCAGCGGGTCTATGCCGGGCTTTATTCGGTCCCATAACACTTTTACACCCAGACCCACGCCGCTTAAATACTTTTTGTAAAACGATTCTTCCAGAGACTCATATTCTGGTGTGCCGGAGCTTAGATCCACATTCAATATCTTACCGCAAAACCCATTCCCGCTGCCATTTTCCGATGTTTTTGATGTTGTATCGTTCATCTCTTTTCTCCTTGTCTATGGCGATTTTCTTTACTCTCTATATTCTCATTTGCGTAGCGTAAAAAAAACTTCAGTCCCACAAAACCTCTTCCCCTTAGACTCGTTTGTTGACTTACAGCCAACCGGTAAAGTCTTAATTTTTAAGCGTAACAAAATCAAGTTCTATTATTATTGTCAAGCAATACTTACGGTTCAAGTTTCGCACCCCAAAATTGCTGTAAAGCAGCCTGTAATAAGGAGAGTGAATGGTATGTTTAAAGAAAATTACAGCCGATCGGGTGAAATATGATCTCTCGAAGGGTTAATTATTTGCGCTGCCTAAAATAACCCCCTCTTTTCAGAATTTCCTCTTGACACAAATTCGGGCTGGCTATAAGAATGAATGAAGATCATTTATTTTCTAAAGAAGTGAATATACTGATACCGGCGGTTTATAACGGCTAAAACAAAACCGATTAAAAGGGGGACGAAAATGCTACGCAAACTGTGGAAAAACCGGCTTGAATTCTATCCTTATTTATCAATCTGCCTATTCTGGTTCC
>JAUXEW010000266.1 GCA_030620375.1 Desulfobacteraceae bacterium
CAAGCCGGAATTGACTATTGAAAATTGAATATTGAATATTTGTGGAAGTCGCTTCGCCCCGTCATTTTTTTGATAGGTCTTTTTAATATTGAAAGAATTCCTTAAATATTCAATCATTTGAAGATAGAGAAAATAGTCCCATTAAATTTTTTTGCCACAAAATGCAAAAACTTTACAATTAAGGAACTAACAACCAGGAAAAAATTATATGGAAAAGAAGCTGTTGAATATCGGATTTGGCAATACGGTTGTCGCCGAGCGCGTCTTAGCAATTTTAACGCCTAATTCTGCCCCGATGAAACGTCTCAAGGATGAAGCAAAAGATGAAAAACGATTGATTGACGCGACGCATGGCAGAAGAACCCGTTCCGTCATCGTTATGGACAGCAATCATATTTTCCTTTCTGCCATTCAGGCGGAGACCATATCGCAGCGTTACGATGATCTCATGGTCTCGGAGTGAACCGAAATGAATCTACAGAATCCCTGTCAATCCGATCCGGGGATTGCTTCAACATCTCACCCGGGAAAGCTTTTTATTCTTTCCGCGCCATCAGGGACCGGTAAAACAACCCTTCGCAAGGCCCTGCTTACCCATTTTCAAGATATCCTGTATTCGGTTTCCACGACAACCAGAAAGCCTCGCTTAGGCGAAGAGAATGGAAGGGACTATCATTTTTTATCAAAAGATGATTTTGTTCGGGGTATAGCGCTTGATCAATGGGCGGAGTGGGCCAAAGTTCACGACAACTATTACGGTACTCCGGCTGAATTTTTAGACACACAGCTGGCTGTGGGAAAAGAGATTCTTCTGGATATCGACGTGCAGGGAACTATCCAGATCCTAAAACGATATCCTGATAGTATCACGATTTTTATTATGCCGCCCTCTCTCGATACATTGAAAAAGCGGATGGAAGCAAGGGGGACGGATAGCCCGTCCGTGATTGAAAAGCGCTTGATGAATGCCAAAGATGAAATGGCAAAAAAAGATCTCTACCGGCATATTATGGTTAATGATTCACTTGAAAAGGCCAAGGCGGAGTTAATATCCATAGTGGAATTTTACCGCCGTAACACGGATTAGCTCAAATCCTTAACCTTAGATCATTTTTTACGGCTTGTCCGGGTTTATTTATGTTGAAAACAGAAATCCTATATGGAATCCATCCGGTATTTGAAGCACTTAAAGCTTCACGAAGAGATGTGGTTGAAGTTTATATTTCCCCGGAAAAGGATTCAAAACGGTTTGGTCGAATTATCATCACTGCCGAAAAATTGAAGATTCCGGTGAAAAAAACAAGTTCGGCAAAACTAAGCGCTCTTGCGGAAACGGACATGCATCAAGGCGTGGCCGCCAGAGTTGGGCCATACCCGTATGTCGCGTTTTCCGATATCATGGAGAGGAGATATTCAGGAGATCCGCCTTTATTGCTGCTTTTAGACCACATACTTGATCCCCAGAACCTCGGTGCCATCATCAGGACCGCCTTATGTGTGGGAGCAGACGGGATCATCATTCCCAAAGACCGTTCTGCAAAACCGACACCCGCCGTTTCCAAGTCGTCGGCCGGGGCGCTGGAACATGTTCTGCTCGGCCGGGTGACAAACATGGTGACCACCATAAAAGCGTTAAAAAAGAAAGGAATGTGGATTGTCGGACTAGATCGATCTGGAGGCAAACCGCTATTTTCCGTAGACTTGGCAGACCCCGTCGGGATCGTAATCGGGGGGGAGGAACGGGGTATTCGACCGCTGGTAAAAAAACATTGTGATGTTCTGGTTTCGATACCTCAAACCGGTCGGTTTAATTCTTTAAATGCGTCGACAGCCGCGGCAGTCGCGATGTATGAAGTGTTTCGGCAACGAAAATTTTCCGCTAAGGCCGTCGGATAAAAGGCGATGTTTCGCCAGGAGTTCGCCGGAGGAATCGTTGAATATATCCAAAACCGTTAGAGAATCGTGGCGATCCATTGCCAGAGCGATTACACAAGCCTTTTTTCCTACAAAATGCCTTATTTGCGGATCTTTTTTTCATATTAATCCGGATAACATTAATGGAACTACGGCGGAAATATCAGCTTGGATTCAAGACGGCATGTCTCACGGGAGCCTCTCGTTCGATCGGGTAATGACCCCTTTTTTATGCGAGCCCTGCTCGGCAGGTTTTGTGCCCATTGTTTCTCCTATGTGTGTCCAGTGTGGGGTAATGTTTAAGAGCCGGGAGGGGGAGGATCATGTTTGCGGTGAGTGTATTAAAAATCCGAAAAAATTTGGTATTTCCCGGGCGTTGGGAATTTATGACAAAACATTGATGGCCGTCATCCATTGTTTTAAGTATAAAGGGAAGGTCCAATTGACGGGTCCGTTAAGCACGCTGCTTTTTTTCGCTTTTCTATTGAACTGGAGACACGATTGCATTGACCTGATTGTACCGGTACCCCTCCATGTAAAACGACTCCGGGAACGAGGATTTAATCAGGCGTTATTACTGATAAAAGATTGGCCGGGTTTGACGAAATCGATGAATATTCATATGCCGAACTTTGAAATTGACTATCATTCAGTTGTTCGAAGTAAATGGACCCAACCCCAAACCGGTCTCAATAAAAAACAGCGAATGGAAAACATCAAGAAGGCTTTCAGTGTTGTGGATTCTGATAAAATCAAATCTAAACGGGTATTGCTTGTAGATGATGTCTATACTACCGGAGCTACGGTAGATGCCTGTGCCGGGACTATACTGAGAGCAGGAGCGCAACAAGTGGACGTGTTGACCTTGGCAAGGGCCTTGAGATCCGAGCCGGGTTAAAGGAGAAAAAACGATTGATATTACGAGAGAAATCCGGTGTTCCGTACTTACAGTTTCCCAATCTTTCAAGCCTTCCCTCAATTCATCATGGCATTTTCACCAGGGAAGGCGGCTCAAGTAAGGCGCCTTACAGCAGTTTAAACATCAGCTATAATGTGGGTGACCAAAAAGATTGTGTGATAAGGAACCGCCGGATCATTTATGCGTGTATGGATGAAGCGCAATTGGTTTTTGCCGAGCAGGTTCATGGGTGTGATATATTACTATTGGAAGATGACCCGCAATTGATTCAGGGCGCATTAAGCGCGCCACGAAACGGAGATGCGATCGTAACCCAAACCCGTGGCAAGAACCTTGTTCTGCAAGTGGCTGACTGCCAACCCGTTCTGATGTATGATCCTATCCGGCAAGTGGTTGCCAATGTGCATTGCGGATGGCGGGGAAGTATTCAGGATATTGTCGGTCGAACGATAAACGTAATGAAAATCCGATTCGGTTCGGATCCGCGAAATATAATTGCCGGCGTAGGGCCGTCTTTAGGCCCGTGTTGCGCAGAGTTTATTAATTATCAAAAAGAAATCCCGAGATTGTATTGGAAATATATAGATCATTCTGTTTTTTTTGATTTTTGGGCGATTACCCGGGATCAAATGATCGAAACCGGGGTATTGGCGTCGAATATTTATATTAGCCGGATTTGCACAAAATGTAATACGGGGCGTTTTTTTTCCTATCGAAAAGAAAAGGAGACAGGAAGATTCGCGGCGGTTATTGGGCTAATTTGAGTGATAATAAGATTGACGGTCTCGTAAAAAGTCAAAAAACGTCCTTTTTTGTCATTCCGTCCCGGATCGGGGTCCGGGATGACGGCCAAGCCGAAATACAGTGTTTTCAGAAACTTATGACTGACCTGGACCCCGGCTTTCGCCGGGGCGACGACTTTTTACGA
>JAUXEW010000056.1 GCA_030620375.1 Desulfobacteraceae bacterium
TAGCCTTAAGCAACTCGTAGTAGGTCCCCAGTTTCGGCAAATAATATTCGCCATGTCCAAACATGTTTCTCCACAATTGTGCCCCATGGCTAATATTTAATTTATTAGCCTTTTCAAGCATTTTTATGGACCGCTTTACTGTTTCCGGATTTCCCGGATCCCAAAAATAATCATATTCAAGGGTCCCCACACGACCAAAATTGTACGGACCCTGAATCGCCGTGCCTGCAAAAGTCCGTTTTAGTGTAGCCTTGGGATCAGTTGGCTTCCAATACTTTTCAAGAATCGGTTCATAATCATTCATAATCTCGGGAATCTTATCCATTTTAACATTACACGCCGTGAACTGGAAACTGCCTTTGCCTCCCATGGCCTTACCACCTTCGGTACCCATTCTACTTCTGCCGTTCCTTCCCGTATTCACGGGCATGGGTGTCATATCACCAAGGTCCATGACAAGCTTTTGCCCGGGAGGAAGCGGTGGGGCGTCGAAATCTTCCGCCATCATCTTAAACAGCCCGCATTCCCCCGCAATCTTTTCAATCATCTCGGCTTTTATTTCTACCTCTTCCCGTGTATCTCCGGCCGCATTGGCGATAACAATATGTTCCGGCATCATCTCTGCAAGATCCTCAGGATTAACATTCGGCTCTCTCATGAGAACCCTGTTTCCGGCGTGCTGACCGTGACTTTTATATACAAAATCACAGATGTCCAACTGCGTAATCCGGTATATAAATTTGATGGTCTTTTCAAATCCGTCCGTCTGATCCATCAGTATAAAACTCGCCGACTGCTCATACTTCGGCTCAGGAAAAAGCTTAATGGTCATTTCAGTGCAGATACCGAACTGGCCGCTGGAATTGATAAACATCCCGGCAACATCCGGTCCCACGCCATATGGAATGGGAATGGGGTCCATACCATCAATGACTTGCGGGCCTGTTTTTAAAACGCTGCCATCCGGAAGCACCAGGGTGATGCCTACGATGGATTCCGGCGTATTTCCATGTTTGAGCATGGTTGCCGCACCTCCCCGGCAAAAATAGTTGGACAGGGTTGACCCGCTCCCCATGGTCAATGGGATTGCCGCTGTCAATCTTCGAAGACCTTTAACTGCATCCCGCCGATTGGCTTCGGCATCTGTAAGTGAGTTGCAAACCCCGGGCTGGATCGTGATGGTCATGCTTTCGTCATCCACATTAAGCACCTTGGTCATACGCTTTGCCAAGTCCAGCATAATCCCACCTCTCCGTGGAATACACATCCCACCGTGATTAAATCCCGATGACATCGGAACCATGGGTATTAAATGCGCTCCGGCAATTTTGACGATTGCTTGAACATCCTCGGTAGAACCCGGCAGCGCAACAATATTCGGCCAGTTCCCCGGTACAATGGTAAAATCCCGGGAATAAGCGGTTAATACCGCCGGATCATCGCTGACCCATTGGTCCCCGATAGCGGTTTTTAGCTTTTCCACCACGTCATTAATATTCTCAGTATTTATTCCCGGCTTGATATGGTTATCCATGATTTTCCCCTCCTTATTCTTCCATGGCTTCGTCGATGAGTTCCAGCAGATCAACAACTTTGATACCGTCATCTCTTCCCTTTGCCGCCTCACCCAAATTGATCTCACAAAACGGGCAGCAGCTCACCACCACATCCGCACCGGCGATATCTTTTGCCTCATCCAGCCGATGATTCGCCGCCTTTAACGCAATATCCGGAAATGCCGGTTTGACCCCTCCGCCTGAAGCACAGCAAAAACTGTTTTCTTTTATGCGTTTCATCTCTTTAAACTCAACTCCCGGCAGGGCATTTAACACCGTCCTGGGTGGATCATAAATTCCGCTGTACCGCCCGATGTGGCACGGATCATGATAGGTGGCTTTTATGTTCAGCGATTTTTTAAATTCTATTTTTCCTTCTTTTATTAAACGGTCCAGATATTCCACGATATGAACTACCTCAAAATCAAGTTCCCCGGCGTAGTTGTGTGAAAACGTGCTGTGACACCCTGCGCAGGCGGTGATCATTGTCTTGATCCCAAGGGCATTTAACTGCTTGATGTTCTCTGCTTTATATTCTTCAAACATCTCATTGGCGCCGATGCGAAAGGCGGTGCTGCCGCAGCACCGTTCCTTGTTTCCCAGTATGCCGAAGTCGATTCCAATGGTGTTGAGCAGCCGGGCCGTGGCACGAGCCGTCGGCGTAATCTCCGGCACATAGGATGCGTTACAGCCCGGAAAATAAAGCACCTCCACCTGTTCCTTGGTGGCATCCTTGATGTTAAACCCCAGCTTTTTGGCCCACCTTGACCGTGTCTTCCGAGGCGCCATCCATGGATTGTCATAATTTAATATGCTCTGGATCAGGTTGTTGTGCTCCTTTCTAATCCCCCATTTATCAATGGCAAATGCCTTTAAAGCTTGAAACGCATTGGTGGGCTCCAGTCCTTTTTGATCGTTGCAAATCCGCTGGCAATTCCCGCATCCCGTGCAGGTTTGAATTGCCTTTTTCACCATCTCGGTCATTTCAATTTCCGGGGGTTCGGCGGTTAAGCACCGGATTAAATCCATTCGGCCGGCCGGGTAAAATAATTCAAATTTGTGAAGATATCCGGCCGGGCAATTATCCAGGTAACCGTCCTCTTCAATCTGTTCAGGATCAATTATTCGACAAAGCCCGCATCGAACGCATTTCCATGCATCATTTCGATAATGGATTAATGGTTTGACATCTCTGGCCAGTTTCGCTTCGTAATCCATGGCGTTCTCCTTTTATAGTTTTCTAGGTGTCCCCGGGTTAATCTTATGTTCAGGATCCACCATATCTTTAATCCGCTTGATATGAGAAACATACGCGTCATCTGCATGGGCATATACCACCTCGGCCAGTTTCCCGGACGGCCGATCAAAAAATGCGCCCTTTTCAGCCAATTTAAGGGCCACCGCTTCAGCCGTTTCATATGCCGCTTCCTTAACGGGAAACTCATATTCCAGCCACACGCATCCCCCGTAACTTACTGATACCGCCATACGATTGACTTCCTCCATGGAACCGACGCCTTCTTCTACAAGGTTGTCAAATTCAGCTATCCGTGAAAACAGGCTGTAAAATCCAATCCTCGGTTTATCCACAGCATACCACGGTGCCTCAAAGACTTCTGTTTTTCCCTCCAAGGTTGCGGAAATGTCCTTTCCCCCTTTCTCCGTCGCCACACCTGAAACCACTTTTTGCCGATAGGATACCAGTTTTTCATACCCCTCCACACCAATTATCGCGATCCAAGGTGACAACCCGTCGTCTGTAACATCGGTCTTCTCGATAAAATTCTTTTGGTTCAACACCAGCGCCATGGTGCACAATTCTCGTCGGGGCATCTCCCGAATAAACATCGATGCTTCTTTAAGAGAATCAAAGCCGAACGCCAGTATTCTGTTGATTTCCCATATAGGAAATGTCCATATCGACGCCCGTGTAACAACGCCATAAATATCATCCGCCCCCCAATACCATTGGGACAGATTGGCCGAAGGATCTCCCTTGTGATCAGCGGCTTCCTCGGACAATGCATGAGATCCGGAAAGATGAACTTCTCCACTGGCAAGTACTACTTTCATGTTAGAGGCCGATATCTCCGGATATCGGGCCGCCCTTAAGGATACGGACCGGGATATGGATTGTTCTACTACTGACCGCGACGTAGCGGCCGCCGGCGGGGAAAGCTTCATGCCATACCGTTTCAATTCTTCGGCCACCTGCGCAAATGTTACCCCCCGCTGTACATGAATTGTTAAATTATTGCGATCGATTCTTTCAATTTTGTTCATCCGCTTAAAATCCAATAAAATACCGTTTTCATACGATGCAACGCCTGACGGGAAATAGGTGTCATAGGTCGTAAAAACAGGCATCTTTTCATTAGTTGAAAACCGCATAATCCGTTGAACGTCTTCCACTGTCTGCGGTTGAACCACCCATAACCCGGGTGCCTGAACAGGCTTTCGGAAATATGATGAAATCACCCCCGGGTCATTAAACACCGACGCATGCCCCACAATACTACTTAAACGGTCTGCTGTTGTTGTCATGGCTCAAATCCTTCATGTATTATTCGGTTATGGTTTGATGGCAAAATATCACGATTCTCAGCATTGAAACCTCCCCGCAGCAAGGTACGGGGAATACGCTCGCATTGCTTGTTCAACTTTTCGCCTTCCTTGAACTTGAACAAAAATTAACATTTTTCAAAGGTCTCTATCTTATGGAGCATAGGGAAAGCATAATTTGTACCAAATCGATTAATGCAGGGATAAAATAACCGATTGATTCTATAACTATATATCATTCTTCGGAATAAATAAAATAAAAAAATTATTGTAAAAATGAAAAATGCGGGTTGTGTTTTTTTTGGCTTATTTGATATAATATCGACAATAATGTTGTCAATATAATATCAATATTATATTCATTTTCAATTTTTTCCCGTGATCGCTATTCGCACCACCGGTCTTTCTTTCCAACCTGTTTATTTTATTGTAAATATGTCTTTATAGCGACGCGGCTAATGCTTGGCACAAATCATGCTTCTCTGACACTCAATAGCACAATAGCAACCGAGTCACCAATAGGGCATCATTCTTAACCTTTGGATATGGCGTAGCAGTCAAAAGAAAAGCATCCTGGCCCTGAGGACCAGGTTTTTTAAACAAAAATAAAAGGAGTCGCTGTTATGAAATTAAACGGGAAAGTAGCTATCGTAACCGGTGCCGGATCCGGCATCGGGCGGGCAATTTCACTAACCTTTGCCCGCGAAGGTGCCAGTTTGTTGGTCGTTGATATTAATTTGGAAAGTGCGAATGAAACAACACAGCTGATAAAAGAAAGTGTCAAAATGGATAACGCTGTTTCATTTCAAGCAGACGTCGCTGATCCGGAAAATGCCGAAGCTATCGTAAAAGCGGCAATAGAACACTTCGGCCAGCTCGATATACTGGTTAATAACGCCGGAGTCGGAGGAATGGGATCCGTTGTCGATATCGATTATGCAGAATGGCGCAGGGTAACCAGCATAGATATGGACAGCGTCTATCTTCTTAGCAATCGCGCCATTCCGGCGATACAAAAGTCGGGAAAAGGAAGAATCATCAATATAGCATCCGCCATGGGGCTAATCGCCCATAAAGCCAGTGCACCTTATTCAGCAGCCAAGGCTGCTGTAGTCCACCTTACCAGACAAATGGCCCTTGATTTTGGAGAAAATCAAATAACCGTAAATGCAATCTGCCCGGGTATTATCCATACCCCGTTGATAGATCCTGCCGTTCAAATGGATATAATGCGGGAATGGTATATAAAGAAAACACCATTAAAAAGGCTTGGGAAACCTGAAGATGTGGCAAATCTTGCCCTGTTTTTAGCCTCGGATGAATCGGACTTTATTACCGGAGCGGCTATTCCGATTGATGGCGGTATTACCTCAGGAACGGACGTGTTACACGGTCCTTTCGCGGTTAGTTGAAAGGTCCAGTGATTACTTCAAGATATCGATTCACCGGCAAACCGCCGAATATAACCGCTCCGGGGCAGGGAACGACCAGTTTTTTCCGAAACCCGGCACCGATAATATTGTAAAATTCCATACAGGCCGAACAGATAAATTTTGTCTTATCAATCGAATACGGGATAGGTCCGTTTTCTCCATTAACAAAATAGACCGGGTCAATAAAATTAGAATGGTTGGCGCAATGGGTGATAAACAATTCTTCAAACGTTATTCCTCTTAACCCCATGACTTTTAACCATTTATCTTGTTTAGCGGGGTCCTCCGAAGCAATATCATCCCAAACATTCGGCTTGGCTTTCTGATATTCTTTTGAAGCGATCATGGTTAGCTTTTTTCCCCTGTCAGGCAGTTTTGGGGGCTTAAATCTGCTTTGTCGAATAATCGTTTCCGGGTAAATTCCGCTTTGGTCCAGTTTGAAATCAGTCACCATTAAAATCTGTCCGGCGTGAGAAGATTGCCGGTACCAGGAGAGCTGCCGCTTGCATAAGTCAAAACTTCCCCAAGTTTCGGGAAGCACACTGCCGGCTTTTACATTTCGGGCAAGGGGAACACAAACCGCTTTTTTAAATTCTTTCTCCTGAATACCCTTATCTCTCAAGTCTTTTTTCAGTTTTAAATGTTCATCCGGATCCAGCCAGTACACATATTTTTGATAATCCATGTGAAATATTTACCCACAGACCTTTTTAATAGCCTCATCCACGGTATCGGCGGTAATATTAAGACCCGTTCCCAGGTTTACCGCATTAATTAATTTTTCTTCGGTCAACATCGGCGCCATCAGTATAAAGATGGGGTGAATGCCGAACAAATAGGCCACCGCCTGTCGCCTGACCCACCATTCACTGTTTCGACTTCCGTCATCCGGCAACCCGAAATCAACAAACAGGGGTTGCTTTGGACTCCATGGACTGAAGACACTATCTTCCGGGCTTTCAATCGGGCCGGTAAGGCCTGAAACCGCCTGTTTAAGATCATTCAGAGCTGTTTTCCCGGTTTTTCGCAGCAAATCAGCCGCCGCTACAGCATTTATTCCTTCTCTGGCACAAGCCTCCAGCATCCGGCAGGAATCTTCGGCGGACAACCCCATCTTTTTAAACTCCAGCAAACCATAAATATCGGTCAAGTAAAAACCGGTTTCCGCCACATCGGTTTCTTTTAATATGGTCGGGTCTTCATTGTATTTTACAAATGTATTAATCGGATATGGACAATTATAATCCGCGCTATGGCGATGAATGATAGGGGACAGCCAATCGGTGATATCCTCCCCCATGGCGGCGGCGATATCGATAATCCCCTTTTTGCCCGATAAGGAAGGCTCATCTTTAAACGCTTTAAAAAGATCCGCACAAGCATCAACAAAACCTTCCTCATCCTCAAGATCAAAAATCCCCATCCCGCGCAATGCGATGGCTTTGACATTTTTTTGACCCAGGAGTTTTCCGAAACCCCAGCGATCTCCTGTGGCCCAATAGTTAAGAATTATTTGCGCCAGGTCGGATTGTCTTTCTCCGGCCGGACCGATGTTAAGAACCTGAATAATATCTTCTCCGAGGGACTTTCGTAATTCATCCGTTGTGGCCCAGGAATCTTTTCCCATTAAATCGACAGCATCATTAATATCCGCTACTTCGTCATGGAGCCAGAGATATACGGGGTTGGGAGAGATTCCTTTTATAACTACAAAGTCAAAGCCGGCGTATTTTAACTCCATACCCCCATAAATGCATATGGGGGCATGACACACTTTTCCCGTTTGGGGGCTTTTGGCGGTTACAATCCCTAAAGCGGAACCCGGCACTAAAGTCCCGGTGAGAAGGCCGGTTCCCAGGATAATGGGATCCTCTTCCTGATATTTCTCAAACAATGCCAGGTTTATGCGAACACCACCGATATGCGACTCATAAAATTCTTCGTCAATATCCTCTTTATACGTCTCTCCTGAAGCAAGATCTACTATCAGAATGGTTTCATTAGTCAAATTTCCCATGTTTACACTCCTTTTCAAAATATCGTGAATAAAACAGGCGGTCCCTTTTTACTATAGATACAATGCACCTGTCGGACAAAACCGGACACACAACGGGCCGTCAACCCCGTCACACATATCACAAGCATCCCGCAGCATGATGGGCTTGGCAGAGGGGTCCGCCTCCACGCCTTCTTGAACCTCACCGATTCTCTGGATCTCAATTCCTTCGGGTCTTGCCAACACTAAGTTTTCTTCTGTTTTCAGCATCAATCCGAAATAGTTTTTCTTTTCCCGTGTTCGGTAAACGATAATACTCGATGTTATGGGCGACATGGCATCGTCCCAATGATATCCACAAGCCAACTCACACGCACAACATGCAATGCACTTAATCGGATCTATTTTAATATCCACGTTAGCTTCTCCCTCTAAATAATTGGCAATTTTTAGGTTAAAATCATTATTTCTCCAAACACGTTACGCCCGTCACCATCGATAATTATGATAGCATAATTTGTACCAAATCGATAGTATCTTAACCTCATCATTCGGTTTATTTTTTAACTATCTTGTATAATTAAAAATAAATAAACCGAAACCGTTTCTGAAGATGCGTAAAGAAAATCTTGATTCGATGTTGATCTTGATATTGACCGTATATTGACAATCAATCCTTTATGGCGTCGTAAAAATTCGTCACCAACACCCCCATTATTTATTTTAGTATAGACTTTTAAAAAATAATTTTATAGTATTTAAAGTTGATCTAAAAACAGCAATTCGCTTAAAAAAGGAGGAATTCATGGACTATCGATATACACCCGAGCAAGAGGCATTCCGGCAGGGCTTTTCCTCGTGGGTGGACAAAAACCTCCCCGAGGGATTTGATCCGACAAAACGCCGCAACTTCAACACTTCCGAGGATCTGCTTGCTGCCTATAAGGCATTTCAAAAGCGGTTATACGAAGCCGGATACACGGCCTTGCACTACCCTAAAGAATACGGCGGGCAGGGAAAAACCATGGTGGAAGAGGCCATTGTCACCCAAACCATTTCAGAAAAGTGCATGGAATTAAGGCAAATCGGTGTTATCACTTTCGGCATGGCTGTTCCTACCATTTATACCTGTGGAACCGAAGAACAAAAGCAAGAGTATTTACCGAAAATCATGGACGGTACTCATCTCTGGTGCCAGGGCTTTAGCGAGCCGGAGGCGGGATCGGATATCGCCAATGTCTCCACGATGGCCATCAAAGAAGGTGATCATTATGTTGTCAACGGCCAGAAAGTCTGGACCAGTATGGCCCATATGGCGGACTACTGTATCCTGCTGGTTCGAACAGACCCGGAAACCACCAAACACCGTGGTTTAAGCTACCTTCTGTTGGATATAAAATCCCCCGGTGTTGACGTGAGGCCCATGAAGCAAATGACCGGCGAATCGGAATTCACTGAAGTATTTATGGACAATGTAAAAGTGCCGGTGGAGAATCTCGTAGGCAAAGAGGGCGAGGGTTGGATGATTGCCATTACGACACTCATGTTCGAAAGGGTTTTGGGTGACGTTACAATGGCAACCGCTTATGAAAAAACGATTAAGAATCTGATCAGCATGGCCCAAAACGTCAAACGCTCGGGCAGGCCCGTCATCGAGAATCCTCTGTTTCGACAAAAACTGGCCCAACACTATATCGAGATTATGGTTTTAAAATATCATGGCTTGCGTAATTTCGGCAAAACCATAAAAGGCGGCGTGCCCGGGCCTGAAGGTTCCATCGGCAAGCTTCTGTGGAGCGAACCCAATCAGAGAATTACAAATAACGCCATTATGATGCAGGGTCCCTTAGGGCAAATTACGGAAGGTTCTCCCTGGGCCATTGATGAAGGTGCCTGGCAATACGGCTTTTTAAGATCAAAAGGCAACACCATCGAGGCCGGAAGTTCTGAAATACAACGAAATATCATCGGTGAGCGTGTTCTAGGCCTGCCAAAAGACGCATCCAGAGCAGCTATAAAGAAATAAGGAGGAATTCAAACCATGGATATTACTTTAAGCAAAGCCCAGCAAGACATTTCAAAAGAAGCACGGAGATTTTTAAAAAAAGAGTGCTCTCCGGACTTTGTTCAGGAAATGTTCGAAGATGACAAGGGCTATACCGATGACCTGTGGTCCAAGATCGTTGAACTGGATTGGCCGGCCATGTGTATTCCGGAACAATATGGCGGGATGGGATTAGACCTGTTAGACCTGATCATGGTTTTAGAGGAAACGGGACGCGCGCTTATGCCGGGCCCGTTCTTTTCTACGATTCTTTTAGGTGCTGAAACCATCATAGCGGCAGGAAATGATTCCCAAAAGGAAACATATCTCCCGAAAATTGCTAATGGAGAAATCAAGGGAACCTTGGCCCTGTACGAGCCGGACAGCGGTGCTGACCCCGGCTATATCCAGATGGAAGCAAAATCAGACGGAAACGGGTTTATTCTAAACGGGACAAAAATACTTGTCCCTGATGCCCATGTCTCTGACTTTATAATCTGTGTAGCACGCACTCAACCGGGTGATGATGCAGAACAAGGGGTCACCCTTTTTCTGGTCGATCCCAAATCAGACGGTATCACCGTATCCTTGTTGCCGACCATGGACGCCACTCGTAAATATTGCGGAGTTGAATTTAAAAATGTTCCGGTCAGCACGGACAATGTTTTAGGAGAACCGAATCAAGGATGGGGTCCTTTGTGCCGCGCCATGCAGCGCGTTCAAGTCGCAATCTCTGCGGAGAGCATAGGGGGTGCCCAATGGGCCATGGAGGCCGCAACGGATTATGCCAAAATCAGAATTCAGTTCGGCCAGCCCATCGGTGCCTATCAAGCCATAAAACACCGCTGCGCCCAAATGTTCGTGGATGTAGAAAGCTCCCGTTCACTTCTGTATTATGCCGCCTGGGCGCAAGACAACGAAGAACCGACAGCAGCGGCCATTGCCGCTTCAGCAGCAAAAACGTATTGCACGGAAACATTTAACAATGTGTCATGCGGAACCATTCAAGTGTTGGGTGGTACCGGCTTTGTATGGGAAAACGAAATCCATTATTATCTCAAGCGAGCCAAGGCCAATGAAGTGGCTTTAGGTGACCCGGATTACCATCGTGAACGGATTCTTAAGCTTTTATCCTTATGATATCAGCCGCCCATATCCTATTGTAACTGTTTTCTCGAATTTAATTTATCAATTTTGATGGTCTCGAAAAAAGTCGTGACACCGGCGAAAGCCGGGGTCCAGGTCAGTCATAAGTTTTTGAAAACACTGGATAGCGCAAAAAGCTTCACTACGTGCCCGGCTTTCTCCGGAATGACAAAAAAGGACTTTTTTGACTTTTTACGAAACCATCAATTTTAACACCTGGTATTCCCGGGATCGGAGTATGTTTATTATGGAAGAAATTTTACCTCGTCTGTACCGCATTGTCCTTCCGCTTCCCCGCAACCCTTTGAAGGAAATCAACTCCTATGTGCTGACTTCAAACAACCGAAACCTGATCATCGACACCGGAATGAATCGGCCGGAATGTCAGGAAGTGCTGGACGCCGGTCTTAATGAAATCGGGATCGATCTGGAAAAAACGGATATCATCGCCACCCATTACCATGCCGATCATCAGGGATTGGTCTTTTCTTTGCTGAAAAAGGGATCAAGGGCATACATGGGCGAATCGGATGCCAGGGCAATGGAAGCAGGATCAACCACCCACGCCCGTAAAATCCCCATGGGAGATTATGCTGCATTAAGCGGATTTCCCAACGATGTGCTTCTGGAAGCCCAAAAAAACCATCCCGGTTTTAAATACGGGCCCCAATCCGTGGTAGACTATATCCATCTTAAAGATGGCGACACCTTTAATATCGGTGAATACTCCCTGACGGTCGTTGAAACACCCGGCCATACCGAGGGACACATTTGCCTCTATGAACCGAATAAGAAAATATTTTTTTCCGGTGACCATGTACTGGGAGATATTACACCGAACATTCAAGCCTGGACCGATGACTATGATCCGTTGGGTCTTTATCTTACGAGCCTTAAAAAGGTTTATGATTTGGATGTTGAACTTTGTCTACCCGGACATCGAACCATCGTAAAGGATATAAGAAAAAGGGTGACGGAGCTTTTGGAACATCACCGGGTTAGGGCAAATGAAGTCATCTCAATTTTAGAGAGGGGAGCTAAAAATGCTTACCAGACGGCTTCGGAGATGAAGTGGGACATCGTTGCCAAGTCGTGGGATGCTTTTCCGGTTATGCAGAAATGGTTCGCCACCGGAGAAACCATCGCTCACTTAAGATATCTGGAAAATAAGAACCTCATCCAGCGCGACGTAAGCAACGGGCTGATATTCTATTCAACTGATGGAACTAAGCGGCTTTAAAGAACCATTTAGATCTGTGGCTACAGGGTAAACTGCCGAATTCTATCAAAAAGTTGATTTTGCCAATACAAAGAAACATCCCTTGTTTTCTCACGAAGATCATCCGGTATGCCTAAGTTAAAAAAGTGCATGACGATCGACAGACGAAACAAGGAAAAGGTCTTATAATAGTCCCAATTCTTAACCTTATATCCACTTATCGCCTCATATTCGGCAAGCCATTCTTCTTCAGACGGGACACCGTCAACTTTTCCCATCCCCATCCCAAGCAAGTGATTGCCATTGCACTGGCGGCCCAGATCCAACTCTCGAGGTCCTATGTGAGACTCACCATAATCAAGCACGGCGACAACATCGGTGCCTCTAAACATGTAGTTGGACATATTCGAATCTCCATGAAGAAAAACCGGATCCGTTACTACCGGTTGATTTTCCTTCAACCACTGGTAAGCGGGAAAAAGCAGTTCCTCCGCATCCGGCGCATAGTCAACCACTGAGGAATTCCAGGTATTCAACTCGCTTTCAAGCAAGGTGTCTCCTTTCCCCTCCTCATATAATAAATCCAGGCCGCCGGCCTCCCAATCCATCGCATGGATTTTGGCAACTTTCTTGATAACATTTGAGATCATGATTCTGCGGTCTTTAGGCGCCGCTTCCGCCAGCGGCCCTGTGGTAAAGTATGACTGCAACCCGACTTTTGCATCGACAAACTCCATGACAAAAGCCGGAACGTCAAAAAACGCTCCGGTTTCATCGATCCATAAAGGATCAGCAGCAGGAACACCGGACTTAATAAGCTCTTTTTGAATATTAAATTGTTTGGGCAGGCCTTCGGCCATGCTGTAGCGGACAACAAAATTTTCCGGTTTGCGTCCTTCTCCCCTGTTCAGTTCAGCCTTGAAAATAATATTTCCACTGGCCGAACCTCCCGAACCCCGCTTAATATCAATAATCTTTACTTCCCCCTTTATTTCAGGCTGGTGTTCAAGGAATTTCGATAGGTTTTGAGACCACAATTCCAGATCAACTGAAATTCGGCTTCGTGCGTGGGCCTGAAGAGTTTCAAAGCTTTGATGAATATCCTGCAAAGTAAGCTGCATCTGACACATCCTCCTTTTTTCTCAGTTGGGCAATAGAATGTGGATTATACCATACCTGATCTGAGCGTTTCAAATTTCGGAAATGGTTAAACATAATAATATTTGGTTCTTCTCCAATTTAGTTGGAGAAGAGGGTCCGAGGATTCAAGGGGTCAAGGATTCAAGGGTTTGTTTTCTAAAGACTTTATCAACAGTTTTAACATTTTTTCAATTTCTGCTATCTCTTTTTTTAGTGTACCCAATTCACCTTTTTTAATTAAATCTAAATTCCCTATATTTCTAAACAGAGTTAGTATGATTTCGCCAGGCTTTCAACTCTTTTCGACTACGCTTATCAGCTACGCCGTGATAAGTGTAATTCTTTAGCATTTTTATCCGCCTGTTCTATGGCGAATCACTCGAATCCTTGAATCCTGGACCCCTTGACCCCTCTGGGATAACGCCTGTTCAATTGGAGATAACCCA
>JAUXEW010000166.1 GCA_030620375.1 Desulfobacteraceae bacterium
CCGGATGCGTATTGCAAATCTGGTGCATTAAGGTTGTTCCTGACCGCTGGTGCCCGCATATGATTAAGGCCATGGTTATTATATCCCATAAAGCATTAAATATATCTGATGGCTTCGTAAAAAGTCGAAAAGTTCTCTTTCCCGTCATTCCGGCGAAAGCCGGAATCCAGTAAATTCAATGCGTTCTGGATGCCGAATCAAGTCCGGCATGACGATTTTGAGGCTTTTTACGAGACCATCATCTTTTGATTAATCTGTTTTTTTGCAAGTCATACAATGAGGCATAAAGATCGTTTTTATCCAATAGCGCTTCATGAGTTCCGGATTCAACGATTTCGCCCTTATCCATTACAATAATTCTATCGGCGATATTCACTGTGGAAAATTGGTGTGAGATTAAAATTGTTGTTCTGCCGGCTGATAGTTCACGAAAATGCAAAAATAATTCATGCTCTGCTTTAGCATCAAGACCGGCGGTGGGTTCGTCTAAAATTATTAATGAGGAGTTGTCACGGGCCATCGCGCGGGCAATGGCCATTTTTTTCCATTGCCCGCCTGAAAGATCGTACTGGCCGAATTTCCGCCCGAGCATCGTGTCATATCCATCCGGCATTGCCCTGATCATATCATCCACATTGGCTAAACGGGCGATTTTTTCTATTTGCTCCTTGTTTTGTATTTGTTGCCAATGCCCGTATGCAATATTTTCTGCGGCGGTTGCCTCATATCGATTGGCGTTTTGAAAAACAAAGGAGATTTGACCGTATAAATCATCTAACGAGAGTTCTCTTAAGTCCGTGTGGTCAAACAGAATGCAGCCCTCATCCGGATCGTATAAACGGGCGATCAGTTTTACAAGGGTCGTTTTTCCGGCTCCGTTTTTTCCGACCAGTGCTATGGTTTCCCCCGGTTTAATGTGGAGTGAAATTTTTGACAGAATGGTTCTATTTGAACCTGGATAGGCAAAAGATACGTTTCTGAGTTCAATCTCGCCACGGTGAGATGGCATCTTTTTTTCTGAAGTGCTTTTTATTCGAGGCTCGGTTTTCATAAATTCTGAAAGGTCATTAATATACAAGGTGTCTTCCACTACACCGCTGGCCTGGCCGGCAAGAGAACCCAGAAATCCCTGAAGTTGTCTGGTGGCCCCCGCAAACATGGCAATATCACCGATGGTTAATTGGTCCCCTAATACGAGCCATGTAATTCGGCCGAACAAGGCGTAAAATACAACGGCAAAAATAACCGAAAATATAAAGTTGCCGATAAAGCCCCGGGTATAAATCTGACGGTCTTCCTTTAGAAAATCTTTTGCCAGCGTATAATATCGATGAAGCAGTAATGGCGCAAGGTTAAGCAGCTTATTTTCGGAGATCGCGTTTTTGCTGGTTAACATGGATGAAAAATAGCTAGACCAGCGGCGCTTTGTGGCACGGGAATATTCTTTATTATAACGCATTCTGGATTGAGACCATCTGAAAAGTACAAAAGGGAAAAATATGGGAATTGTAAAAAGGACTACGATGGGATCTATGGCAAACAAAATAATAATCAGTCCGGTAATTTGTAAAGTCGTAGTTCCCAGACCGAGTATTTTTCGAAGCATACCTGTAAAATGAGCGGATGTGTTTTGCTGAGCGCGGGCGCTGATGTCTTGGAACGTCGGATCTTCAAACCATGATATATCCAGTCGGGCGGCATGGTGAAGTTTATCCATTTCAATTTTTAGACGAAGCTTTTCATTAAGATCTCGGTTCAGGAATTGAGAGCAGACGCCGACTGATTCGTCAAGCAGCACCAGTATGAGACTTAAGATAATCCAGGGCAGGACGGTCCCCAGTTCATGAATGCCTTGTTTAGACGCATCGACGACAGCATTGATCAGGCAGCGCATAATCCAGGCCAGGGCGGCCGGCATAGCACTCTG
Source organism: Desulfobacteraceae bacterium (assembly GCA_030620375.1). GTDB lineage: Bacteria > Desulfobacterota > Desulfobacteria > Desulfobacterales > UBA5616 > JAUXEW01. The sequence continues at coordinate 1,928 of JAUXEW010000166.1, forward strand.
AATTAATCGGAAAATCATTATGCCCAGCAAAAGGCCGGGGCTGGTATCCCAGGTAAACTTTAGCACCCATCGTGCGTTGCTTAACAGATTGCGGGTCTTATCCTTTAACGATTTTTCGGATAATGGGTTCAAATGGTTATTTCCTGATCAATGGGGTCAACATACGAGAAACGCTTTTGGTTAATATGGTCATTATATGGTGAAGTGCTTTTACCATGAACCGGAACCATATTCCCCATGCCCTGGGGTGAAAACCGGCTCGGCCGGCATGCAAAAGGCCGGTTAGCGCTTTGCGCCATCGAAAGCCGAATACAGCTTCTGAAAATAATGACAGATAAAGAATGATAACTTTATATTGTTCTCTGTTCGGGATCAATCCCTTTTCTTTTGCATCCTTCCAGAATTGAGAGACATGACCGACAGTTGTGTCTGTACAGACAAATATAACCGGGGTTGCTCTGTGAATTATTTCATCGATTGTCAAATTTTGATAGCCTGACAAACCGAGAGTTGACTGAAAGCGGTCTTGGTTCAGGACATGCCGCCATACATCCGACCACCAGTTTATGGCATTTTCCGTCTCTAACCAAAGATCGTTATCGAGATGAGCGGCATCTTTAAAATATGGCAGGAATTGATGCATTTCTTCAGGATTATGGTCGTCTCTGGTACAATGTTCGGATATTCTTACCGCCCATTCAAGCGCAATGAATTTAATTGTCGGGTAATATTTTGACCATTTTAAAGAGTATCGTAAATAGGGTGTGATATGCGTTTTGTATCCGGTAAGATATAATTGCCATACGGACCAGATTAGTGTGTAATACCGAACCTTTCCTTCTGAAGGACGGATTTTAGCCGGAACTTCCGGGTGAGCGAAAAAATTGTTTATCACCAGATCCAGATCTTTTACCTGTTGCAGACCATTTTTAGTGGTATTGCTGCCGTGGAGCCTATAGCAAACCGTTGGCTTGCGCAACCAGACCGCTTGACAGCCTGTTAATGCGAGGCGAAGCACAAGATCCACATCTTCAGCCTGGCGTAATCGGGTGTCAAACCCTCCGACCCGGTTCAAATATGTCCGGCGAAACATCATGGCCCCCGGCAATACCGGTTTCCACGTTAACCATGCCTCAATATTTAACTCCGGCGTGTTATGCCACGGCTCAATTTTTTTGATTTTTTCTTCGTTTTCATTGACCAGATACCACCCGCTATGAACCATACCCAATGCCGGCATGGCTTCAAAAACCGCCACCTGGTTTGCCAGTTTTTCAGGAAGGAAATAGTCATCTGAATCTAAGAACACCACAAACTCACCTTTAGCGATGCTAAGACCATGATTGCGAGCGCTACCGACCCCTTTGTTTTGCTGGAAGACATATCGGATTTTGTCCATATAGGCATTCAGTACTGAGCGGGTATCGTCGGTTGAACCGTCGTCAATAACGATAATTTCAAACGAAGTGCGGGTTTGGGATAAAACGCTTTCTATCGCACGGCAAATATATCGGGAATTGTTGTATGTCGGTATAATAACACTGACGCGAGTTGGTATAGGAGAGGGTGGTATATTGGGGCCATCAGTATGGCAATTTGTTATATTCATTTATTATACGGCCGATATCACGCGGTATTGCCGAAAAATTTAAAAAATGATACTTACAACCGGATGTAAAAAAAGACATTATTAAAACTGAATTGTTGAGTCAAGGAAGAAAGAGACCCCTGAAAAATGCTCAACTTTGTTCAAGTTCGAGCCTGCCGGTGCGTTGCACTCAGAAAGGGAGGGCGCTAATTGGGCAAAAGGGAGCGGTTTGCAAAGGTCGCAAAATATTTTTTACCAGAAAAAACACCAAATTTACAACTAAGGGACTTAAGGAGAACAATGCATTATTCAACTATTATTGATGTGCTTTTTGCACAAGCCGAGGATAAACCGGATGCGTTAATTTACGATGTTGACCATGACCAAATAACCTATGGACAGCTATTGGAAGATGTATTGCGGGTGGCGAAATTTCTTTCCGATAAAGGCGTTGAGAGAGGCGACCGATGTGCGCTTATTCTTCCGACGAGTCTGGATTTTATCAGAGCGCTATATGCGGCCCAGATGCTTGGCGCTATTCCCGTGGCCATCAATCCGGGTCTGCCGCCCGAACTCATTTTCCGCCGGCTTAACATCATCCTATGCAATTTGGTGATTTCTCAGGGCGATATATCAAATGAATTGAATTTAGCTGCAGAAAAAAATAATGAACATATCTCTGCATTGTCGATTAAAGGAGTTGCCGAGTTTTCTCCAGCCATAAATCGATCTGTTATAAAGATAAAACCAAACGATACAGCATACTTGCAATTTACCTCCGGAACTACCGGCGAGCCGCGTGCCGCCGTGGTTACACATCGCAGTTTAGTGGCTTGTATCAAATCCTCATTTAATTTATTGGAAATAAAACCCGATGATATTTTAATCAGTTGGGTACCTTTATTTTACGATCTTGGGCTTATTCGTTTTATTTTCAGCCCCCCTTATTTCGGCTGCCCGGTTTATCTCCTTCAGCCGTCAATTAAAAACTTAAGGAATTGGCTGGAAACAGCTTCGAGAGTCCGTGCTACGATTACGGGTGGTGTGGATTTCGCCTATCGGATTGCTGCTCGAATAGTTGATCCTAAAGGGATCGACTTGGGTGCCTTGCGGATAGCTTCGGATGGAGGCGAACCGGTGAGGCGCAGTACGATCGAAAGCTTTGAAAAACGGTTTGGCCTTTCCGGTGTTATTCGGCCGGGTTTTGGTCTTGCCGAAGCAACACTTGCCGTGACCTGTGTTCGATCTGGAGAACCGCTTCGAGAAGATGTTTCCGGGAATTTATCCTGCGGGCGGCCCTATGAAGGTTATGAAATCAAGATAATTGATGAAAACGGAAAAGATCTGCAACCCGGACTAAGGGGAGAGATCCTGGTACGTGGTGAGGCTGTTTTTTCAGGATATTTTGATAATGTTGCAGCCACAAAAAAGGTGCTCAAAAATGACTGGCTTCATACCGGCGATATCGGTTCAATAGATAAGGATGGATATCTGTATGTATTGGGACGAAAACGAGCACTTATCAAGCGGGCCGGTGCTTTGATAATTCCGCGTGAAATTGAAGAAGCGACCGACCGGATTAAGGAGATTCGATTTTCTGCTGCCATCGGCTATACGCCTGAAACAGGCGACCGTACCGAACAAATAGTTGTTGTTGCGGAGATTCGTCCGGAAGCGTCACCATCTGAGCCCGATCGGTCAGCCATAGCCGCTGCGATTGTTAAAGCTGTTACAATGGCAATCGGTTTTTCTCCATACGATGTGGTTTTGGTCACCCCCGGTTCGATACCACGTACTCAAAACGGAAAGATTCGATATGATGAGCTCCGCCGATTATACTCAACAGACGGGCCGGTACTGCGTGAGGCAATTCTGTATGGGGGGCGCGGAGACAGGGTGTGATTATCCGAAAAATTGAACATACCTTCGAAGATGCTTTGGCGTAAGAAGCCCTGGATCTGACAGGATTCTTTCTTCCAGCCATTGTGCCGCTTCCGCCACGAGGCAATTGTCATAGGCAATTCCCGCATCGGGTGGTAAATCCGGTGTTGATAGAGGATCATAAAATGTCAGATCGATATATTTTGCTTGTGGAGACCAGCTTGCAATAGTGGGAATAACCGGTGCACCCGTAAGCCTGGAGAGCGTCGCAAAACCGCGCCGAAAAGTGGTTTTGCGGCCCATAAAAGTCACTTCGCACTCACTAGTGCCAACACGTTCATCTATTGCAATAAGGACGAATCCTCCGGTTCGTAAGTAATCTAGTGCAGATTTAAGAATAAAAGCCTTCCGATCAGGACCTCCCCGAGTGGTATAAACTTCGAATTTTTCCGGAATCCATGATTCATTTCTGTATTTCAGGATGAGGGCGGGTATGCCGAGTTGAGAGAGTTTTGCTAAAATGGCGAAGCTCGGGCCTATATGACCGAAGATTAGAATGGCCGGAAGTTGTTGCTTATGAAGGTTTATGAGCTTATCCACACCATGGCATTCAATAAGTGGAAACAGGCGCTTTATCCCTCCGTAAATCATAAGATTACGAAGAATGAATTTTTTGTGTTTGTTGATAGTGATGTCTCTTGCTATCTGCGAAAGGTCTGATTTTTTAAGGTCTCCGAAAATCGCTCCCACCTCTTTTTGAGATGGTCTGTCGAAAAAAAGCAGGTATGATATGCGGCCCATGATTCGGGCCCAAAAAAGCCCGATTGCCGGGGATATTGACATGAGGATGAAATGGAACCATTTGAGAGCGAATCTAAAGCTCAACCGGCGATGAATTGTTTCTGTCATTTTGGACAATGGTGCTCAATCACATGGTTTGTTATTTTTTTTATCGTCAGAGGCGTCCCTTCCATCAACTCGGCCGGAAAGGGAATGTCGAAATGATCTTCAC
>JAUXEW010000311.1 GCA_030620375.1 Desulfobacteraceae bacterium
AAGTTTCGCACCCCAAAATTGCTGTAAGGCAGCCTGTTTAAAGGGAAGTTAATGGTATTTTTAAAGAAAATTATAACTTACTGACCTCCTCCCACAAGGGGAGGAGGAACTTTTGGTTCAGGCTAAATAGGTTTTACAAAAAGTTAATGTCTAATTACTTATGACCTCAATAGATAGGGAGTTGTGAAAACAAAATGAACAAAACGGTTAAAATTATTGGCGTAATCATGGTCTGCGGATTGTTTTTATATCAACCTGCCATTGCCGGTGATGATAAGAAATTCGGTATCGGTGCAATCGTTTCCTATTACAACACGTCATCGTCAGAAATGGGTGAAGTGGATGCTAATTTCGATACCGTTCCGACGATCGGATTGGCGTGTACCTATCACCTGAACAAGTTTATTTCACTGGAGCTCAGTTCACAATACGTTCAGACGGATCTTGATGTTGAACATGATGACAAATCAGGCAACCTGGGAAAAGTGAAACAAATTCCCATTCTCTTAACCGGACGTTTGCAACACCTGATTAATAATACCAACGTAAACATATACTTAGGAATTGGTGGCGGTTATTTCATCAATGATTTTGATCAAAACCAACGACAAGACCTGGCGGAGTTTTTTGGGGTTAATGTTCAGGCCGATATTAACAACAGTATCGGCTGGCTTGCAAACGTAGGTGCGGAGATGCCATTTAAAGACCATTACGCGGTTTACGCGGACCTTAAAGTGATATTCAATAAAGCGGAATTTGATTTAACATACCCCGACTTAACCCGAGACACCAAAGACGTTGCATTGAACGCTTCCATTTTCGGCGTTGGTTTTAAATATTATTTTTGATGATGCCGGAGATGTCAAACCGGAACAGACGCCTTATAGAGAACGGCATTTCCTTTGATCCCGTATGTTTCAACGGCTGCCGGAATTACAACGGACATCCCTTTGGAAACAGTAATCGGGTCTTTCTCACCGGCCCCCAAAATACCGGCCTCCCCATCAATGCAAAGAAGAATTTCAATGCTTCTGTCAAGTGGACCGGTGTAGGCGACCCCTTCTTTTACGGTTATAACGGATAGTATAAATTCCGCAGCAAAGCTATCATACACCCCTTCGGCTTTCCCTGTCATCCGCGGTGTTAAAATCTCAATTTCACGCCCTTCAAAGTTCAGCACCTCCAGTAGCGCTTCCACATCAATATGCTTGGGTGTCAACCCTCCCCTTAACACGTTATCCGAGTTTGCCATCAGCTCAATGCCAACCCCCTCCAGATATGCATGCAGCTCTCCTGCGGGGAGAAACATCGCCTGTCCGGGGGAGAGGCAAACCAGATTTAATAAAACCGGGGAAAAAACACCGACGTCCCTTTCATATTCGTTACTTAGCTTAACCATCCATTGATAGGCAGGCGCATGGCTTGACATTTTCTCCGCATGCCGGATCGCCATATCAACGACGGCATTTTTGCGTTCCGGTTCCATGGTCATCAGGGATTGGAAAAAATATTTTAATCCCTGTGAGTCCGGGTGATCCCGGAGATGCTCGCGTTCCGGTTCCAATGCGTTGGGACATACTTTTTTCATATGTTCGAGAATTTCATTTATGGGACGGAATCCGTTCAGCGCCCAGAAAGGCGTCAACGCGCAGATGCATTCCGGTTTGTGATGGTTATCTTTGTAGTTTCGGTTAACCGCATTAATGGGGATTTTCTCCCGATTTTCCTTTTCAAACCCCTGCCGGGCCTGGATGCGATTTGGATGCGCCTGGATGGAGAGGGGTGTTTCGGCCGCCAGTACTTTAAACAGATACGGCAATTTGTTGCTGAATTTATCAGCCGTTTCTTTTCCCAGGATATCAACCGGGTATGTTTCGATCAATTTCAGCAGTGAGACCCATTGATTCCGATAGTAAACTTGAGAAGGTGCCTTGGGGTGCGCCCCCATCCAGAGTTCCGCTTCAGGTTTATCCGATGGAACGGTTTTCCCAAGAAGTTGCGAGATGGCCGTATATGACCCCCATGCGTATTCCTGTATACTATTTTTTAAAATGCCGATGGTTTTCATGATGCCTCAAATATTACTTACTCGGTTCCGATAAAAAAACGACGAAATGACCCCCCTTCCCTTTTTAGCGCCGAGTCGATTATTTCAAGAAATCTTGTTTTCTCCTCCGGAAGTATGCCTTCTAAATTGATATAGTTGGTGTAATGGTCGCTGGCAAGGTAAGACGGCCCGTTCAACTTACCGATGAGCAGTGCGGTTTCCCGTAAAATTTCATGGGGGCCGAGCATATTAAAGGAACCGTCCTTGACTTCTTTTAAAAGGGGGGTATTTATTTTGGGCACAAAGGTTCTAAGCCGGATAAAATCAGGCGAAATTTTGTTCAACACGCTTGCGGTTTCAATGGCATGATGCGCTGTTCTTTCTTTGCCGCCGATTCCAAGAATAACGTAAAGACTCAATTCAATACCGGAATCCATAACCCATCTTCCAGCCTCAATCTGTTCGGCACTGTCGGTCCCCTTTTTTATTCTGTTTAAGATCACATCATCACCTGATTCAAGACCGACATGTATTCTCGACAGACCGGCGTCATGAAGCCGCTTAAGATCTGTCAGCCCTTTTTGATGTATAAATTGGGAAGAGCCATATACGGTGATTCGTTGTAAACAGGGAAAAACCTCTCTTGCGAAGTTGCAGATTTCACAAAGGTCGCTGGTTTTCATGGCAATGGTGTTACCGGCAGGGAAAAACAGGGTTTTAACTTTTTGGCCGTAAATATCACGTGCCTCCACAAT
>JAUXEW010000307.1 GCA_030620375.1 Desulfobacteraceae bacterium
GCTCACAGAACGACATGGCTACGATCCGACTTTGCAGCAAAAAACAAGGCCTCTATTCTCATGCCTTTTCCCTCGTTTCGTAAGCGGTGTCGGCGCGGCAGATCAGAGCGTACGCATAACCAATTTGACGTGAGTTCGTGAATTTTGAATCCCTGAACGGATTTGCTTTTTGTAATCATTGTTGAAAATTTGCGACTTAGCAATATAACCATGTTAGATGATTATTTCGTTTTTGCCTTGACTAAATTGTAATTGTTAACATATTTCTTTTGATTGCGGCCGGCTAGGATCAAAACAGGGCTCTTTAAATGCTCGACGTTCCTCTTTTGAAATGAGCTCATATGGCATAAATGCAACGTGTGAACCTTTTCCATCAGTCTCATGTCGACAAAAGGAGTAAAATCATGCCCAGGAATACGATTAATATCCCTGACAAAATAGAATACCTTTCTATTTTGAATGAGAAAGGAGAACTGGATGCAGGCCTTGAGCCGGATATCCCGGAAGAACTTCTCCTCAAACTACATCGGGCCCTACTTTTAAGCCGAAAATTCGATGAACGCTTGTTGAACCTTCAGAGACAGGGAAGAATCGGAACGTTTCCGCCCATAAACGGCCAGGAGGCCGCCCAACTGGGAGCTGTGGCCCTATTGCGGCCGTCGGATTGGATGGTACCGGCTTTCCGTGAGACCGCGGCTGAAATCTGGCGGGGTCGGTCGCTTGAAAGCGTTATTATCTACAACAACGGCTATAGCGAAGGCGCAGAAATCCCGCAAGACCTGAACAATCTGCCCATATCGGTTCCGGTGGGTTCCCAGATCCTGCACGCCGTCGGCCTGGGTTGGGCGGCAAAATACCGGCAGACCGACGACGTGGCGATGACTTTTTTTGGAGACGGTGCGACATCCGAGGGAGATTTTCATGAAGGCCTGAATTTTGCCGGTGTGTTTCAAGCTCCGGTGATATTTGTGTGCCAGAACAACCACTGGGCCATTTCGCTTCCCGTTGCCAAACAGACCCGTTCTAAAACGCTGGCCCAAAAAGCTCTGGCTTATGGTATGCCGGGTATCCAGGTGGATGGCAACGATATTCTGGCCGTCTACGCGGCGGCGAAGGAAGCTGTCGACAGGGCACGCGCCGATCAGGGTCCCACCCTGATCGAATGCGTTACCTACCGGATGGCGGTGCATACCACGGCAGATGATCCCAAACGGTATCGCACCGAAAAAGAGGTCGATAAGTGGCGCAAGCGGGATCCTATTGTACGGTTTCAAAAATACCTGGTAGACAAAGGGCTTCTATCGGAAGACAAAATTGCCGGCATCGAATCCGAAGTACTGGAAGTAATTCAGGCGGCAGTTGATGGGGCTGAAGAAAAAATGAAAGCGCTCGGTGATCCCATTGACATGTTCGAGCATGCCTATGCCGAAATGCCTGCCTATCTGAAAGAACAAAAAGAAGCATTTGTCACGGAGGTTGCCGAGATGACGGAGGAGGGGGATCATGGCTAAGATGACGATGGTTCAGGCCCTCAACCTTGCCCTAAAACAGGAAATGGCAAAAGATGACAGCGTTATCGTGCTGGGTGAAGATGTGGGCGTGGATGGCGGTGTTTTTCGGGTAACCGACGGTCTCATAAATCAATTCGGACAAGACCGAGTGCTGGATACCCCCCTGGCGGAATCCGGTATCGTGGGCATGTCCATTGGGATGGCGGTTTATGGGCTCAAGCCGGTCTGTGAAATACAATTTTCCGGGTTCAGCTATCAGAACTTTCACCAGATCGAAAATCACGCCGCCCGGCTGCGTTTACGCTCACGGGGTCGGTATAATGTACCCATGGTGTTGCGAACTCCGTACGGTGGCGGTGTGAGGGCTTTAGAGCATCACTCGGAGAGCCGCGAGACGTTCTGGGCCCATATGCCCGGAATTAAAATGGTGATCCCTTCAGGGCCCCGCAATGCCCGGGCTTTGCTGGTCAGTGCCATACGGGACCCTGACCCGGTGATTTTTTATGAATCCAAAGCCCTTTACCGGGCTTTTCGCGAGGAAGTGCCCGAAGAAGAGGAAACCATGCCCATCGGTAAGCCCCGGATCGCGCAGGAGGGTAAGGATCTGACCCTGATTTCTTATGGCGCCATGATGCGCCCAACACTGGAGGCGGCTGCCGGACTCAAAGAGAAAGACGGTGTGGAAGCCGAAGTCATTGATTTGCTGACCGTCTCACCGCTGGATGATGAAATCTTTGTTCAATCCGTACTGAAAACCGGCCGGGCCGTGGTTATTCACGAAGCACCCCGCAGCTTTGGCCCCGGCGCTGAAATCGTCAGCCGTTTAATGGAAAAGGCGTTTTACTATCTGGAAGTTCCCATAGAGCGCGTGACCGGGTATGACATCATCATACCTTTATTCAGTCGGGAGAAGGCCTATTTGCCAAATGCGCAGCGTATTATTCGAGCGGCAAGAAAAGCGCTAAGCAATTGACGAATGACTTTTTGGAATGACGAATGACGAATGACGAATTATGGATGTCGCTTCGCTCAGTCGATTGTATATATTGCTGTATTCACAATTTAATTAAACTGGCTATAACGGATTTTGGGGAGTATCATATTTATCTTGTAAATTCAGATTGATTCCTGAATAAAAACAGACGATTCTTAATAGCCTCCCGCAAATTCGTTACAATGAGAGTTTAACAAAGGATAGCATTCCTTAAATAGTCAATTTTCAATCTTCATTATTCATTCACAAAAGGGGAGGGAATATGGTCAGGTCGTTTAAACTACCGGATCTGGGAGAAGGCATCCATGAAGGCGAAGTACTTGCCGTGCCGGTCGAGGTCGGACAGGAAGTAAAAGAGGGAGATATCATTTTAGAAGTCGAAACGGATAAAGCCGCCGTAGAGATTCCATCC
>JAUXEW010000009.1 GCA_030620375.1 Desulfobacteraceae bacterium
ATTTTCTGAGCCTGGTGGAAGAGTTTCATGGAATGAAGGGCTTCCTGCCGCGCTTGATCGATTTGAGACTCCTGATTGTTGACTACTTGCTGGAGTTTCTGAGCCGCTTCTTTGGCCCCTCTTAGCAATCTTGCGTTTTCCAAAGCGAATCCGATATGGGCGAGTAAGGTTGTTAAAAATTTCATGTCGGCATCACTAAATTGCTTTCCCTCGCCCCTCTTCGAGAGGTTGAGTACCCCCATAATTCGATAATGAGCCCGAAGGGGCATACAGATAAAAGAAGCGGTTTCATATTTAGGGTCATTGGTTTTCTGGAAACGGGGGTCCTCCTCTATATCTTGAACCAATACGGCTTCTCCACTATCTGCCACTTGACCTGAAATGCCTTCCTTTATGCGTAGTTTTGTATTTTTTACTATGGATTCATCCAGTCCTTCCGAGGCGCTGATACTGAGAGTTTGGCTATTTTCGTCCAGGAGCATGATGGAACCAATCTTTGCATTGACTGCGGCCATCGTTTTCTTGAGGACAATTTGGAGAACTTCTTTGATGTCAGGGATCCGGGAAACCAGTTCCGTCATCTCGCTTAGAGTGGTAATCTTACCGATCAGGCTCTCCAACTCCCTGGTGTGATTTTTCAATTCAATCAGGCTATTATTAAACGCATCTGCGATTTGAGCCATCTGGTCGAATTCCTTGGGGACATCCCGTTCTCCAAGCTTATCAATCTCACCCTTTTGAACCTTGATAAAATCGCGTGCCAAGGCATTAATCTTGTTGACGATTCGCATAAAAAATACAAATCCTAGAACAGAAATGATTAAACATATCGACAAGAAAAAAAGCACTCGAGGCTCCGTGATGAGGTCGTATTCTTCCATCACAAATAAAAACAACAGTATGGGCAAAACGGATGTTAACGCAAAGATGAGTGCATGCCAGTTCCTCAATGTATATTTTTGCGACCGCTTTTCTGTCTTCATAACTATTTCCTTATTTATTTAAACATAAAAACCTGGTTCTATGGGCCAGGATTCTTTACTACATTAAGCCTTTTGATAAGATAAAATTTGTGTGGTTGAGGTAAAATAGAATTATAATATTATTAGGTTCTTCTCCAATTTAGTTGGCGAAGAGGGTCCAAGGATTCAGGGGGTCAAGGATTCAAGGGTGTGAAGTTAGACCGTATCTTTCTTCCTTTGGGAATGTTGCTGTTATTCTATATGCCTCTATACAGAGTTCGTATGACTTTTGCCAGACCTTTAAATCTTTGTAATTCTTTAGCATTGTGCGCTGATGGTTGCGCCTAACGGCTTGAAAAACCGCACGCCGTGTCACTCGAATCCTTGAATCCTTGACCCCTTGTACCCTCTGGGATCACACCCGCTCAATTGGAGATAGCCCATTTGTCTTAATTAACACCAACTAATCGGGTGATGATTCTGATATTATTACATAGATATTTAGAATGATCAACAACCATAAAATACGATAAGAAATGAACGTACGCCATCTAAACATTTGGCAAAGAGATCTTTTTTTTGGTTCATCACAAGAAAGCGTACTCGAATTATTGCGGAGGATACTGAATTGTATATTACCACGAAGTCACCGGCATATTAACGGCGTTTTTTTGACTGGCGCGTTAATTGTAAGAAACCTCTAAAATAACGTCTACCAATTTAGCATTTTGACGAAGCATAGTTAAAAGCTCATCCGAAACATCTCGGACAATCAACAGGTCATTAATATCGGTTATTGGGGAAATTTTAACTTTTAGATTTTCAAATCCTTCTTTGATTATAATTAATGTGTCTTCCAATTCGTTGGACATATCCGCTCCGTTCATTGTTTTGATAGTACCGGGCTAATTAAAAAGATGCAGGCCCATAAAGCCGGCCCAAAACATATGAGAAGGTTATGAAGTGGGTTGATAAAACAACCGATTATTTCATGTATCGGTATAAACGGAAAAGACTTAAATGATAAATTGCCCGGAATGGCGTCTAACCCTATAAAAGGAGATCAGCTTTAAAACGGTTTCAGAGATCCGTCAATGGTTAAAAAATTGTTATGAGTTTGAAAAAACAATAGAAATGGGCAATTGAAGCGCGCCATATCAAACAAGGGGTTTTACGAACTCGGTCATCTCTCCTCTTGAGAACTCGAGGGATCTTAAGAAAGATAGCAGCCACCAGTCATGCCAGCTAACCAGAACCCGGATGCTACTGGCCCCCTTCTCCTGGCAAGCTTTTTCAAAAGCGCTTACGAGACGCCTGCCCAAGCCCCGACGTTTATATTCCGGATCAACACCAATCAATTCAAGCAGATAACTGTCACCGACGTCGTAAGGTGAGTCTGTAACCCGACCGAGCAGGAAACCGACGATCTTCCCCTCTGCTTCGGCCACCACGCTAATGTCAAGTTCACCTCCCACGTAGTTTGTGGGTGTTCTTGTATAGGTTGTTGCACGGTCGAAGCCCGTTATCTTACGATCAATCTCCAGAACGCTTTCGATGTCTTCTTCCTCCATTTTTCTCACGATGGCTTTCAACTTATTTTTGGAGTCATCTTTCATCTTTTTTGTTTCCCTTTCCTACTTAGTGCCCATCCATTTTTATAACCAAATTTCTTTGCCGCCGTTAAAACTTGCTGTTAATATTTTGCCTGGATCAGCAGAGACCTCAATATTGGGAATTTTTGCGCCTGCTATGGTATCATAACCCTCAGGCACATAGAATGTGAAGTCTAAAGGCTTTTCCTGATTGTCGAATACATCCGAGAAATATCTGTCTATAGCGCCAGGGTTAGGTTCGCTACGTATTTCGCCGGTATAACGCCCCTCATTCAGGGTTAGGTCGGCGTATGAGAAGGCGGCGCTATACAGACTCGGAAATGTGACCTTATTGGGAAACTCATTGCCAAATAAAAAACTGCCAATCTGAAAAAATCTGGCGAGTTTAAAGCTTGGCCAATTTCCTTTGCCGAAAGTTAGATCGGGCTGAAATGGATCCGGGGTTTCCATATCCGTTTGTGAAATTAGGTAAGCGGCCACGGTAGTGCTCGATATAAAGAAATCTTTATATACGTCATGTCCATCCTGATTCATCAAAGGATCACTGTTTTTAATCATTGCACCCGCACTGAAGTTAGACTTCAGATACCCTAATCGTTCATTGCCCATCAAAGAAGTTCTTTGACCTCCCATATGCAGCATATAACTCCACGCCCCTTTTTTCCCAAGCTCTTCATAGGTAACGATACCATTACCATCCTCATCAAAGGCTTCCAAAAAGTCTTTCTTTAAAGACAATCCTTCCAATGTGTCAACCGCCTCCATATAGCCAAACGCGGTCTTTTGCATATCCCAAGGCAGTTTATATATGTCAAAAAACAGGGCTTTGGTAATCAAATCTGAAAACTTACCCTCGCTTATTGTTCCAAGGTGGCCTTGTATGGAAACCATAGCGGAATCAGTAATACTATCCCGGCCGACCACATAATACTTCCGTTGCCCCAGGCCTCTCTCTTCAGCCTTCTTAAAGCAGATATCACGGGCGAGAGGACAATCAAATCCGATCTTGGTGATAATATTATTACCTTCCAATGTCGGCACGGGTACTTCTCGGGGGAATTGCCCTCCATTTCCATCGTCCATTCGCGACTGCAAGGCTTCCTTGATTGGCACATTGCTGAACATATATCGTGCACAAAGCAGATCGGCGGCAACAGGATCCAATCCGGCAAAAACCATACCTTCAGGCTCCTTTACGCTCGCTTCCGAACCCATATGATCCAAGTTGATCGCCTCAATACCATCGACAATATGGATTGTAAAGATGTCCTGGCTATTAACCGCCTTTATAATATCAATCATGGTAGCCGTGATGCCGCCTGATTTATTCACAATATAGTTTCCGGAGGTGTCTCTCCTGGGAATGTTCGTTTCATAGTCTATTTCGGGAACCCACACTTCGTGTGGGATACTGCCTTTCATTCCCGGTGCAAGCGTGTGGGGAACACTGTAATCCCATTTATGATCTCCGGCTTTAGAAGACTGCATCGGATAAAGGCCGATGCCCAAATTTTTGATGATATTTGTAAAGAGTGTTATCGCGTGAACCTTGAGCTTGGGCACATTGATCAGGATGCATCCGGGGTATGCGTCAAGATCTTCGGGATCTTCCGGATTTCCTCCTACCACAGCCTTGTGAAGGGTTATGGATTTGAAGTTGACACCGTCGGGCACCTCAATATCTCTACCCTTGGTTGGATCATCGAAGATCCGATTCAAGTCATACACCATTAGTTTGTCCGAGACGTGCCCTGGCGGAATATAGATTCCAGCCACACTTTCTTCATACCCTCTCATGGGATCATCGCGTGCATCCTCGGGGAGTGCTTCAGCTAAATACTTGCGGGCAAAATAAAACCCCCAACCGCCATAGAAATCATCAGATTTTCCTTCAAGCGCCGCCTCAACGGTAACTGATTTTCCTGAAGGGTTTAATATTGAATACAGACCGGCTATTGCCGGCATAAGCGTAGCGGCCTCACCGAGCGCCATCCGGTGGTAACTAACCCCCAGTTTATCATGAAACCATCTCATCAGGGCGGCGATAAACGCCCATTCCGTGTTCATCATACTCGCTGGGCCGGAAGCATGTGTCTGAGGATCTATATTTTGTACACCGACCAAGTTCGGCTTAAAGAGCAACTTTTGTCCTTTTTTTAACCTTGATTTAATCTCCTGGTCGAAACGGGTTTCTTTTTCCAATGGGCTTAAAGCAAAATCAAGGCTTTCATACGTATAGTCTATTTTAGACTTGATCTTGTCCCACGCCTCCGGGTTGGAATCGTTTATATATTCCTGAAGCAGTTCACCCGTCCCGGCATAAGATTTTTCCGGATCCATCCGGGTGACTCCGACCGGAGAACCGGTAGCGTCAATAGTCTGTTGCCCGATCGGCGAATTAACACTGTTTAATTTGTCATTATCCATCATATATTTTCCTTCCCGGTTTGATGAAAACGTTTCGATAAAATGGTCATACGACTGCGTTAATCGGTTTTGAAATGGCTTCAAGGGTTTGTTTGAGAGGATATTTGAAGCGCGGTCTGAATTAGGATAGCGGCATTTATCGTTTAAAAATATTGAGAACCATAGAAGAACCGTCAGTGCCGATTATTCCGCCTCCGTTATGCGTCATGCCAATTAGTGGATCCTTTACCTGTCGTTTTCCCGCCTCCCCCCGGAGTTGCTTAACAATTTCATATATCATTCCGGTACCGGTGGCACCCACGGGATGGCCTTTTGTCGTCAGGCCACCGGATGGGTTCGAGGGCATTTTACCCTCTATTTCCAGGTACCCCTCATCAATCCATTTGACAATATCTTCACCCGCACAAATATCCAGTTCAATCAAGTCAATAACCTCCGATGGGGTAGCTGCGTCGTGAAGCTCTATAACATCAATATCTTCCGGGCCAACGCCGGCCGCTTTGTAAATCTTGGGCGCCAATCGCCGGGTGATGCTATTATCCGGATCGGTACTGATGACACCGCTTCCCACCACGGACCCGGCTACCCAGATCGGTTTTGTCGTATATTGTGCCGCCTTGGACTTTGAACATAATATGGCGGCAGCACCACCGTCACCAATGGGGGCACACATCATTCTGGTCAGCGGCCAAACCACGTCTCCGGAATTAAGCACTTCCTCTATAGTGACCTTTTGCTGATACTGGGCATGGGGATTCAATGCACCGTTATGATGGGCTTTAACAGAAAGTTTGGCGAGGTGTTCCTGGGTTATCCCATATTGTCTCATGCACCGTTTTGCCATAAAAGAATACATGTCCATAAAAATACTGCGCTTTTTACCACCGCCTTCCTGAAAGAGCTTGTCCCCGGCTTCTGAGTGTTCTTCGGCCTGTTTGAAATATGTCATATAATTTTCCAGGTCGACGGCGGTTCCCAAAGCTTTGAATGACTTTAACTTATCCTTGTCGTAAAGCTTTTCAAAACCAACCACTAGTACACAATCGTGGATTCCGGCACCCACGGCCGTCCAGGCCAGGTTAAAAGCCGATGAGGAACTGGCACAGGCGCTCTCGATATTGTATATCGGTATTTCATCGATTCCCATGGCGCTTAAGGTGACCTGGCCCCGAATCATCTCCTGGCCGGTCATAATCCCGGCTACCGCATTTCCAACATATGCTGCCTGGATTTTTTTCTTGTCAAGCCCGGCATCTTTAAGGGCATCTTCCACCGCTTCCCTGACCAGGTCTTTGATACTCTTCTCCAGATATTTTCCAAACCGGGTCATGCCGACACCAATGACAGCGACATCCCTCATTTAATTTTTCCCCTTTACCGGAAGCTTTGCGCCCGGTGCATTCTGGTTTATCCGGGTCATGCCTTCCATCTTGAAAATGCATAAATAAAATGATACCAATAAAAAACATTATAGTAAAGGATTTAGAGTGAACTCCCTTAATGCTGAGAAAATCAACTGGGTTCATAAATTGAGACCTTTGCAAATGCCCTCTTTTACCCCATTAGCGCTGAAAAGCGTCACTAAAGTGCCTGTGTCAGGCTCAAATTTTGCACGCAGTGACGCTTTTCAGCGCTCAATTTTCGCATACCTTGAATTTGATTAAAAATGATTCATTTTTTCAAATGTCAGCCAGAATTTTAACAGCACATTTTAATGGTTAAGGAGGAAATCATGACAGAATTATCCCATCTTTTTTCACCTATACAGATCGGTAACTGTGAAATCCGAAACCGCATTCTGATGTCCGGTCACCTTACGGGCTTTGCAGAATTTGGGCTTCCATCCGACCGCCATGCCCGGTATTATGAGGCGAGAGCAAAGGGAGGAATCGGCCTTATTATCATGGAAGCCGTTCCTGTATCGCCTCATGGTTACATCACGCCATTTGCTGTTCAAGGATGGAATGATGATATCGTCCCGGGGTTTCGGAAAATCAGTGATGCTGTCCATGCCCATGGCGCTAAAATTTTTTGTCAGGCCTGGCATAACGGCTGTGAAAATTCATCTGCCTTTAGCAAGGTATACAGCCAATCCTGTTCGGATGTCCCCTCATGTGCCATGGGGGAAATTCCGACAGTCATGACCGAGAAAGATATTCAAACAGCGATCCGGATGTATGTGGATTTCTCACTCCGACTTAAGGAAGGTGGTTATGATGGCGTTGAACTCCATTTTGCCCACGGATACCTTCCCCAGCAATTTCTTTCTCCTTATGTTAACAATCGAAAGGATCAATATGGCGGAAGTTTAGAAAATCGTATGCGATTCGGGCTTGAGCTGATGGATGCGGTTCGAGAGGCGGTCGGGAAAGATTTTGTAGTGGGACTGCGTGTCAGCGCAGACGAACTGGTACCCGGTGGCCTCAGTTTTGAAGATATGAAAGAGATTGTACCCATATGGGATCAAACCGGCCATATCGACTTTATGGACATTTCCGTTGGTAATTACAAGTCAATCGCTCCGATGATCGCCCCGATGATGATCCCGCCCGGACCGTTTGTCTATGCGTCTGCAGAGATCAGACAGCTTGTGGATGTTCCGGTCTTTACCGCCATTCGGATAAACGACCCGGTTTTGGCAAATGACATTGTCAAGAACCATGAGGCCGACATGGTGGTCATGACCCGGTCAACGATTTGCGATCCGGAAATGCCCGAAAAAGCAAAAGAAGGACGTAGTGATGACATCAGGCTATGCGTCGGCTGTAATGAAGGCTGTTGGGAACGTATTACAAATTACCTGCCCATCACCTGTGCACAGAATCCCGAGTCCGGCAATGAAGGTGCTTTACAGATCCAGCCGGCAACCGACATCAAAAAAGTTATGGTCGTCGGGGGGGGCGTTGCCGGGATGGAAGCCGCCATAACAGCCAAGAGAAAAGGTCATGAGGTTATCCTCTTTGAAAAAACTTCAGAACTGGGAGGGGCGCTGGTGATTGCATCCAAGGCCCCTGCTCGGTCCGAACTGGCGCAGGTGGTGCGTTTTCGGGAACGTGAGTTAAAACGGCTGGGTGTTGATGTCCGGCTGAATACTGAAGTAACCCCTTTTATGGTTGAACAGGAAAATGCTGATGCGGTTGTGGTAGCTACCGGTGCCACGACCATTGATGATCCCCGCCCGGATGTGGTCGGTGTTGAGGCGGCTATTGAAGTCGGAGAGGGTGCGCATGTGGTTACGGCCGAAGATGTTCTGGAGGGAAGGGTGGAAACCGGCCAAAAGGTTGTGATTGCAGATCTCCAAACCTACATGAAAGGGCTGGTTACGGCAGAAGTTCTTGCCGACCAGGGCAGAGACGTTACGGTTGTTATGCCATACGCGATGCGGGTGACAGGCAAGCGATATGATATGGATGGGCCGACACATACCATTCAGGTAATTAACCTTACGAGGAAGAAAGTAAAGCGTATCAGCGATTGGTCGGTAAAAAAGGCAATGCCGGGCAAGGTGACGATTCGGAATCACTATACCGAAGAAGATGAGATTCTGGAAGCGGACACACTGGTTCTTTCGTTTTGGCGAAAATCAAACAGCAACCTCTATTATGAACTGGAAGGAAGGATAAAAGAACTCTATCGGATCGGTGACTGTGTATCTCCCCGACGCTATATCGATGCCGTGGATGAAGGATACAGAATTGGTATGGGAATTTAACAGCACCGAAAGAGGGGACCGGAAATGCGGAATTGTAAAATTTAAACCCCATAAACACAGGAGGTAATCCATGGAAAGATTTGATCAGTTAAGAGGCGAAGAATATATCAGCGAATGGCCTCGCCATTCTCCTCAGGACTTGAGAAGGCGCGACGCAACTCTCATCGCCGCCAAGCTGGCCTTGAATGCGGCCATGACCGCCCCGGTAGCCGGTGGTGTTCCTCAGATCGACGCCCATCTGGTTTACGGTCAGGAAGAACTGGAAAAAGTCGCCCGGAAAATGGAAGAACTCGCCTATACCAACAACCGGTGGAAGAAACGGTTCTTAAATGAGGCGGTGATGGTCCGAGAATCGGATGTGATTCTGTTTTTGGGTAACTTTCGTGCCCATGAGACCCCGTTGGATGCCATGTGCGGTCTTTGTGGCGGGGAAAAAGGATGTGCATTTGTTTATGAAGGTCGCGAAACAAAGGACGGGCTTATCGATATTACCGACAGGAGGAGCAAGACCCCGATTAAAGGACCGTTGTGCAGCGCAAGGGTCAGCGACCTGGGTTATGTGATGGCTTCGGCGGTATGGATGACCCAGACATTGTTGGTTGATGCCAGACCGTTTATGAGTGTCGGGCTGGCAGGTCAGAAAATCGGTTACTGCCCGAATTCATCGATTGTTGTCGGGATCCCCATGTCAAGCACTTCAAAGAGCCCGTATCAGGATATTCCGATTGACTACCATCTGATCAACATGGACAAGATGATCGATAATACCCGCAAAAATTTTGTCGTGAATCGCCAGACCGCTTCCGGAATCAATTTTGATTACCGGACTCAATATCCCAAGTCACGGAAGGAGGAGAAAAATGGCTAGAATAGACGGTCGAGTTGCCGCTCGTGAGGCAGTGCTGGAATCGGCAAAGCTGGCAGCGGCTGCTGCCTATCGGGCGCCGATGTTAACGGGCAAATTAAACTTGAAAACTGAGATTATAACCGATGAGGACCAGGATCCGATTATCGATTTTTTCGAAGCGGTCAAAAGTATCTCACCGGTGATGTTTTTTGACTACGAAACCCTGAAATATTTCCGCGAGAAAGGAGAGACCTTGCCAATCCTGCTGTTGGGCGCGGACCTGACGCGATCCGAGCTGGGATGGGATTGCGGGGCATGCGGATTTGAAACCTGTGCCGATTTCAACGCCTATGCAAAAGAAAAAAAAGGGGGAACGGGGTTGATGTGGGGTGGTCCTACGTGCAACTGGAAGCTCATGGATTTTTCCGCTGCCTGTGATTTCGCCTGTGCATCCATTGCGCAGTGTAGACTTGATTGCAGGGCAATGGGAACGATTGGCGCGGCGGCCGCCGGTGTGGGGTTTTTACCCGATTGTAGCATTCGTATCGGGGTGCCCATCGGCCCTCCCGGTGATTTTATTTACTTTAGCCGGTCCCAAAACTTAAACGCCATATCATATGAAGAACAGCGGGAAGGTATAGTCAGAACTTCTCCAACGAATTGGCAGGCATTTCCCGGGAGCACCAAGCCCTGTATTAAGACCAAACAGGATTGGTGGAACAACATGGAATATGTCAAGTTTGAACCGCCATCAACCGAGGAGCAGACATTTACCCTTGAATGCTTTGATAGGGTGATGAAAGTATCTCAAAAGCATACGCCTCATGTGACAGCCTGGTACAATGAAAAAGATAAGTAAACCGCCATCTGCATAAGCCCGTCCTGGCGAGACACTGTGTTTTCCTCATAGCAGTAGTAACAATGAGGCCGTTTAGTGATCTGAAGTTGATGAGCTTGTAAAGCGTTAAAGATCTGACGGTTTTGTAAAACACTTCAAGGCAAAATAAGGCGAGAAAGATTTCCGCAAAGAGGTATGTCATGAAGAAAAATCAAAAATATTTCAACATGGAAATGGAGCCCATATTGAATACTCCCCAGATGCTGGAGATTCAATGGGAGAGGCTGAAGCGCGCCATACGGTATAGTTATCAAAATGTTCCGTTTGACCGGAGGCGCATGGATGAAGCCGGGGTCAAGCCGGAGGACATCCGTTCATTGGACGACTTTGCCAGGGCTATCAAACCTGTCGGCCAGGCGGAGTTTCGTCAAATTTATGAAAAATACGATCTGGACCTCGACAAGGTTTTTCTCGATCTATTTGGTCAGGACCGGTTGAATGATCTCTATTTAATTACGACCACTTCAGGAACGACCGGTATTCCCACGCCTTATCCGGTATTTCATAAAACCATTAAAGCCCTGGGCGAATTTTATGGCCGAACAAGGCATCGATCGGGAGGTGGGCCCGGCGACCGGGTGGCCCTCTGTTTCGGCTTAAGCATGCACGCCGCGGGAACTCCCCAGTTATTACCGCATGAGAGCAGCCACGGGATCACCATAATTCCAATCGGGGCCGAGGCGGGTACGGAGCGAATCCTGCAATTTATCAAACTGTTCAAGGCCAACCAATTTAGCGGCACCCCTTCCCTGGCCCTTCATCTCATAGAGCGCGCTCCGGAGATCCTGGGTGAACCGGTCTCTATCTTGGGAATAGAAAGGTTACTTCTGGGGGCGGAGCCCGGCGCCGGCATTCCCGAGATCCGGAGACGGCTGGAAACTGAGTACGGCGCCAAGGTGTATGATGTTGGTGCCGGCTATGGGATCTCATGCGACTATCCCGTATACCAGGGGATGCACTGGATCGCTGACGACTTTTGCCTCTATGAACTGGTGGACCCTGAGACATACGAACCGGTCGCCATGGAACACGGCGCTACCGGACTGGCCTGTTTTACGCCCTTGGAGCCGGAAGCGGGTATTTTCTTCCATCATCTTCGAATTACCCTCAACGACATCCACCAGGTTTTTACGGAGCCATGTCCATGCGGATACTCCGGATTTCGCTATAAGATTATCGGCCGTGCCGACGATATGCTCAAAGTCAAGGGGACACCGGTATATCCCACGGCCATTCAAGCTGTGATCAACGGCTTTGTTCCCCGCGTGACCGGTGCTTTCAGGATCGTGCTGACCGAAAAGCCCCCGCGGGTCGAGCCGCCGTTAAAACTCAAAATCGAATACGGGCAAGAAGTAACTGAGGGAGGTTTGCCCGAACTGGAAAAAGAGATCCTGGAAAAGCTGCACAATTTACTTCATATCCGGCCGGTCATCACCTGGCTTGCTCCTAATACCCTGGAACGAGCCTCGAAAAAGACTCAACTGATGGAAAAGCACTACAAGGACTAGGGGAAACAGAGTGTGCTGTTTCAGCCTGAGGCATCTGTTTTCCATGTGGCATTTTACTTAAACACTGGATTTCCGTTCTCCGATCGGACAGCCGTCACTCCCGGGAAGTCGGAAGTGCCGAAATGTGAAAGCCGGGAATACCTAAGCACCAAAAAAAGCGAAAAAAAGACTTGACAATAAGTTTAGTATTAATAAAATAGTTTTAAGAATTCATTAACATATTTAATATTACTAACCAGATTATATTAGTTATAACAATATATTAGTATCATTTATGGGTTGGTTAGGTATTTTAACTAACCCATAAATGATACGGCGTTAAAAAACCGTTTGCCTAAATTAAAATTCGGAAAGATTAGATAATAAATGAGCCAAAAAGCACAAGAATTACCGGTTAAATCAAATCTACGACCTTTTCCTCCCGGCCGCACAAAGATTGTCGAGGCATTAAAACAACTGTTGGAGAACAAGGAATTGCAATCCATTACGATATCTGAGATTGCTAAAACCGCGGGGGTAACTGAACCCTTGATCTATAAATATTTTAAAGATAAACGGGATCTTCTGAATCAGGTTCTGGAAAGTTATCTCGAACATTACATATCCCGTATTGAAATAGATCTTAAAGGAATAAAAGGGGCTTTGAATAAACTTCGGAAGCTTATCTGGACCCACATATACCATTATGCCACCAACCGTATTTTTGCCAAAATCATTCTCCTTGAAGTAAAAGGTTTTCCGATCTATTTCGATAGCAAGTCTTACCAACTGTCCCGGCAATACGGAAATATCATCTTGGGGATCATTGAGGAAGGCATCGGAAGCGGTGAGATTAGAGAGGATATTTCACCTTCTTCACTAAAGCAGCTGATTTTGGGCGGTATCGAACGTGTTGTTTTGCCGGGCTTGATTTTCAACAGAGACATTTCACCGGATATCCTCACAGAAAATTTGTGTGATTTACTTTTTTATGGAATTAGCAAAAACACACCTGCGCCTTACTAGCTATGTGCATAAATTCTTGATTTTAATGAAGAAAGGAGGACAACATGCCGTTAAAAGCCATTGATATTCACACCCATTTCTCCACAAAGGAAGGGACACTGAGTACGATGAAGTACGCAAAGGGCGTGGCTGCCTATTACTCGAAACGAGAGGTTAAGACAGAGGAATTGTTACAATTCTCCAAAAGTGATGAAGAGATGGCCCAGGATTTCATTAACGCCGGGGTCAAGGGTATCCCCGTTGCCTGGGACGCAGAGTCCAACACGGGTGAACCGGCCATGAGCAATGACTATGTAGCATCGATGGTTGAGCGGTTCCCTGACGCTTTTATCGGGTCCTTTGGTTCCGTTGATCCCTGGAAAGGGAAATGGGCAGTGATGGAAGCCGAGCGTTGTATCAAAGAACTCGGCATGATGGGGATCAAGTTCCAGGGCGCGGCCCAGGCGTTTTATCCGAATGACCATCGGTTTTACCCCTTGTGGGAGAAATGCGTTGAACTCGGGGTTCCCATACAGCTCCATACCGGTACGACAGGTCTGGGTGCCGGAATGCCGGGCGGAGGGGGCATAAAACTCAAATATACCCGTCCCATTCCATATATCGACGATGTTGCGGCAGACTTTCCGGATCTTAAGATTATCTGCCTGCACCCATCTTATCCTTGGCAAGATGAAGCCATCGCCATGGCCATACACAAGCCCAACATTTTTTTTGACCTGTCGGGCTGGGCGCCCAAATATTTTCCAGCGGTCTTAAAAAAGGAGATCAAGTCCAGACTCAAAGACCGTGTTATGTTTGGATCAGACTACCCGATACTTCCACATGAGAAGCTATTTGCGGGTTATGAGGCGGAGGGCTACCCGCCGGAGATCATGGAAAAGGTTTATTACAAAAATGCAATCAGGATATTAAACCTGGACATTAGTGTGGACGAGTTTAACTAGTGTCCATCCAGAAACGGCATCTTTTGGCCCAGAGCTTAAGTTTTCGCTCTTTCGAAATCCTCAAAATAGCACGCTATTCTCGTTGTCACTATGACGGTTGCACCGTCGGCTTCAAAATCGCTCAGGCCTTGCTCTGAACCAAAATCTACCATTTTTGGATGGACACTAACTAATGTCCATCCCGTTTTTAAAAGAAAGGAGTTCGCAAATTGGCTGCCTCAACTGCAGATCGAGCAACAGTGCTCCTGAGTCAGGAGATAGCGTTTAAGGGAAAGGCCCTAAGGGCTGCTGAAGGAGCGCCATATGCAGCAGGGGTGAAGATCGACACAGAGAGGCCCCGGTTCCTCACGGAATCTTATCGCGAAACCGAGGGGGAGCCGATGGTTATACGGCGGGCCAAGGCGCTCGCCCATATTTTAAAGAATATGACGATCTACATCCAGCCCTGGGAATGCATCGTGGGAAACTTCGCCGCTCACCCCGATGCCATTCAATATTACCCCGAACTTTTTTCCCGCTGGGTTGATAGGGCAATAGACGGCCCGTATCGACATATGGTGAGCGATGACGAGCGGGAAGAGCTTCATGAGATCCATCGATATTGGAAGAACAAATCAGTCCACGGTATGGAGCGGCGTCTTGTTCCGGAAGAAGTCAAACCATACTGTCAGGGCTTCAACCATGGGGCTTTCTTCTTTATCCATGGTTCCCGTACCGGGGTTCCCAATTATCACAAAGTCTTCAAGGTTGGGTTGAATGGAATTATCAAAGAAGCCGAGAACCGGCTCCGGGAAATCTCATCTCGCCCAGAGGATTATTTGACGGGAAAGGCGTATCTGAACCAAAAACGATTTCTTCAGGCAGCCATCATAAACCTTAAGGCCGGTGTTTTCTGGGGAAAACGATACGCAGAAAAGGCCGGGGAGCTTGCCCAAAGGGAAAAAGATGATGTTAGAAGAGCCGAGCTGAAAAAGATCGCCGAGGTCTGCGAGCATGTCCCCGGGAATCCGCCCAGGAATTTACACGAAGCCTTACAATCCTATTTTTTCATCACCCTTATTACCCGTGTGATCGACCTTCAGACATCCGGGTTGGGAGACCGGTTCGATCAGATTATGAACCCCATCTATAGAAAAGAAAAGGCGGAAGGGAGAATTACACCCATCGAAGCGCAGGAACTGGTTGAATATCTGTTTCTCAAAATGAATGAATTCGGAGAAATGGTGCCTCCGGCTATGGGAGCGGGTTCCGGGGGTGGCTTTGTCGTTACGACCAGGCTTTTAACCATCGGGGGAGTCACACCTGATGGAGATGACGCCACGAACGAAATGTCTTTAATTACCTTAAAGGCCAGGAACGCGCTTGCCCTGACGCAACCAACCGTTGCGATTCGAGTGCACAAAAGCACCCCGGAAACCTTTTTGTATGAGATAACCGATGCGATTAGAGAGCAGCCCGGTGTATATTCGCTGTTCAACGATGAAATGATAATTCCCAATCTTCTTGCCCGCGGGATTTCCATTAGGGATGCCCGGGATTATTCAAAAGAAGGCTGCATGAGGTGGCTGATACCCGGGAAGGCCATGGGTCAAAGGGCCTTAGGGGGTATGTTTTCTCTTCCTAAGCTTTTGGAATATGCCTTAAACGGCGGCGTCAATAAGCCGAACGGAAACCGGATGGGAGCCCCGACACCCGATCCGTTGACCTTTACCTCAATAGAAGACGTGATGACGGCCTATTTGGACCAATTGAAGTTCTTTGTTGAAAAATGCGTGACCATCAACAACGTTGTGGAGGTCCTTGACCAGGAATTTTTGCCACAGCCGTTTCTATCCGCTCTGATGGATAGCTGCATTGAACGTGGAGAGGATTGCCGGACCTATAAATACATCCCTAATTCAATTATCCAGCCGGTCGGCCATATCACCGTTGTCAATTCCCTTGCTGCCATGAAGAAACTGATCTTCGAGGAAAAGAAAGTTACCATGAAAGACCTTTTAGAAGCCCTTGCCACGGATTGGGAAGGGCGGGAAGATCTTCGCCGGATGTTTGTTAATGCACCTAAGTTCGGGCAAGACAACGATTATGTGGATCAGATTGCTAAAGATTTCTATCGCAGAACGACCGATGTGGTCCAGAGTTTTAAGGATATATATGGCGGATCTTTCAGAGAGGACGGGACCGGGGGATCCACTTATTACGCCGGGAGTCTTCTTACAGGCGCAACACCAGATGGCAGGAAGAGCACGGATCTGTTCAATGACGGGACCATCTCTCCCGCTCCCGGGACGGACAGAAAGGGGCCCACTGCCGTGCTGAAATCGATTTCAAAGGTGGATCAGGTGAGGAGCTTCACCAACTGCCTGAACCAGAAATTTCCATATCAATTTCTCGAGAATGAGAACCGGGCGATGTTTGTTGCATACCTTAAGACGTTTATAGATCTTGGTATACACCACATCCAGTTCAACATCACCGATCGAGAGACGTTGCTTAAAGCTCAGAATGAACCTGAGGCGCATTCAACGCTTGTTGTTCGGGTCGCCGGCTACAGTGCCTATTTCACGGATCTGAATCTCAGCCTCCAGGATCAAATCATATCGAGAACGGAACAACAGATTTAAAAGGCATTTTTTACACTCTCCACCCGGGATTCCATGAAGCGGCCTTTGAAAAATTAAGTATGATTTCAGTGTGTCGTATCGTTTCCGACACGCATACTTGACAGCCTTGTAAAAAGCCAACATCAGGAGGGATGCATGAAGAGATTATTCAGTTCCTGTAAGATCGGCAACCTCGAATTAAAAAATCGGATTGCCATACCCGCGATGCACCTGGGGTATACGAAAGATGGATTCGTCAATGATCAATTGATCCGTTTTTATCAAGAAAGGGCCCGGGGTGGTGCCGGCCTGATCATCGTCGGCGGGGCCTATATCCATCGGCTGGGTATGGGAGGGATCAACTTTCTTTCGATCGATGATGACCGTTATATACCCGGTCTGAAGACGCTCGCCGATGTTTTGCGGGCCGAAGGGGCAAAAACAGCCGTGCAATTATTCCATGCAGGCCGATACGCCTATAGCTTCCTTATTGACGATCAACCTGTATCCGCCTCTGAGGTCCGCTCGCCACAGAGCGGCGATACCCCCAGGGCCTTGACAATCGAAGAAATCCAACAACTGGTTCACTTCTTTACGGAAGGGGCGCGAAGAGCAAAGGAGGCCGGCTTTGACGCTGTAGAGATTAGCGGGGCCACAGGATATCTGGTCAGTCAGTTCCTTTCTCCGTTTACCAACCGCAGAACGGATGAATATGGCGGCAGCCTTGAGAACCGAACGAGATTCGCTGTGGAAATCGTCCAAAGCATAAAAGAGAAATTGGGTAACGACTATCCCATTCTCTTCCGCCTGACCTTTGATGATCTTGTTAAAGGCGGAAACGGTTTAACAGATGCCAAGGAAATCGCAACCGTACTGGAACCGGTTGGGGTTGATGCGATTTGTATGCAAGTGGGCTGGCATGAGTCAAGGGTTCCCACCATCGCCATGAATGTTCCTCGGGCGGCCTTTGGTTATCTCTCTAAAGAGATCAAAAAAGAGGTCAACATTCCCGTTATGGTCAGCAACCGGATCAATGATCCGGTCCTCGCAGAAGAGCTTCTTCAGGATGGTGTTGCCGACTTGATCGGCCTGGGCAGGACTTTGATCGCCGATCCGGAGTTTCCTCAAAAGGCCATGGCAGAAAGGCTTCATGAGATAAGACCCTGCATTGCCTGCAACCAGGGATGCTTTGACAGCGTTCTAACGGGAATGCCGGTTACATGTCTTGTCAACCCGGCGGCGGGAAGAGAGGCATCTTTTGATGTCGAGCCCCCGAAAAAAACTAAAAAGGTGATGGTAATCGGCTCCGGCCCGGGCGGTCTCGAAGCGGCGAGGGTTCTGTCCGGCAGGGGCCACGAAGTCCTTTTGTACGAAAAAGAGGATCGACTCGGGGGGAAACTCAATTTATGTCATCTTCCCCCGGGCCGAAAGGAATTCATTCCCTATATTGACTATCTAGTCGCAGAAGTGAAACGGCTAAAAGTGAAGGTCGTTACCGGAGTAACCGTCACTGAAAAAATGGTGCTTGAAAATAACCCCGATGTGGTCGTTCTTGCAACCGGTGCGATCCAGACCCTTCCGCAGATTCCGGGAATCGACAAGGCGCATGTTTATTTTGCCGAATCTGTCTTGGAAGGAAAGGCTGATCCGGGGGAAAACGTCGTTGTGGTCGGCGGTGGGGCCGTTGGCTGCGAGACCGCCCTGTTTATGGCCAAGAGAGGCGCCATGCCGGCTTCAACCGCCCTCTTCCTCATGACCAATGACGCCATCAGTTCTGAGGATGCATTGAAGTTTTCGAGATCAGGACGAACCGTAACCATCATAGAGATGCTGGATCGAATCGGCACGGAATTCGGCCGTTCTTATAGATGGGTGATGATGCAGAATCTCCGACAAAGCGATGTGACGATGATGGCTAAAACAAAATGCATAGAGATTCATGATGGACACATCATCGTTGAACAAGAAGGCGAAAGGAAAACTGTCGAGGCGGATACGGTGGTGATTGCGACCGGGTATGAACCTGTAAACGAATTATACACCCGATTGGAAGGGAAGGTGCCGGAACTTTTTCTTATCGGCGATGCAAAAGGGCCTCGAAAATGCCTGGAAGCAGTTTATGAAGGCGCCAAGATCGGAAGAGAGATATCGTAAAGGAGGATAACATGGATTTAGGAATCAAAGATCACGTGGCTATTGTGACCGGCGGTGGTGCGGGGATCGGAGCACAAACGTGCCGTACCCTGGCGAAAGAAGGTGTTCATCTGTCTGTGGTCGATATCAACTCGGAGGATGCCGAAAAAATCGCCGAAGAGGTCAGGTCCTATGGCGTGAAGGCCATAGCCCAGACGGTTGATGTCAGCCAGTTGGAGCAAACGGAGGAGATGGTTCAAAAAACCCTCAGTGAATTTGGAAAAATCGACATCATGAATAACGTGGCCGGTGTGGCCTTGCCCGGCTTCTTTCAGAATTCAAAGAAAGAGCAATGGGAAATGGAAATCAATGTATGTCTTTACGGCGTTATGAACTGCTGTAAATCGGTTATCAATCCCATGATGGCGCAAAATTCCGGAAAAATCGTCAACGTGGCCTCAGATGCGGGCAAGGCGGGTGAGAAGATCATGGTCTCCTATTCTGCAGCCAAAGCCGGTATTATGGGCTTCACACGATCTCTTGCCAAGGAGATGGGAAGGTACTGGATCAACATCAATGCGGTCTGTCCGGGAACCACCAAGAATACGGGCATGACGGTCCTGTTGGACGACGAACTGGAGAAAAAATGGGTCAAGACCTATGCCTTGAGAAGGTTGGGAAATGTCCAGGATGCGGCAAACATGATCGTGTTTCTTTCATCAACGGCGGCAGACTGGATAACCGGACAGTCTATCAGTGTGAACGGCGGATATTTTATGGGCTAACTTAAACAAGATTTCCCATGGGTTTAATGAGCCCTTTGTTCGGGATGGCTCGTTAAC
Source organism: Desulfobacteraceae bacterium (assembly GCA_030620375.1). Lineage (GTDB taxonomy): Bacteria > Desulfobacterota > Desulfobacteria > Desulfobacterales > UBA5616 > JAUXEW01. The sequence continues at coordinate 19,495 of JAUXEW010000009.1, forward strand.
CGGACCATTTGAGAGTCGCTATATCCCGGATCGAACACTATAACTGTTTTATGTTAAAGGGGGTAGAAAATGTCGTATGATTTAAATTTTGATGGTCGTGTAGCAATTGTTACGGGTGCGGGGGCCGGTCTCGGCAGGACTTATGCCCTTGATTTGGCCAAACGTGGTGCTAAAGTCGTGGTTAATGACCTTGGTGGAGCACGTGACGGCTCCGGGGACGGATCTGCTTCTCCAGCGGATAACGTGGTTGAGGAGATCAAAGCTGCCGGTGGTGAAGCAGTGGCCAATTATGACAATGTGGCATCCCAGGCAGGTGGCGAAAATATTACCAAGTCCGCAGTGGATGCGTTTGGCAAGATTGATATCCTGATAAATAACGCAGGGATATTAAGAGATAAAAGTTTCTTAAAGATGGAACTCGAAACCTGGAAAGCGGTTTTGGATGTCCATTTGAACGCGGCATATTTTGTGACCCGACCTGCATTTCGGGTTATGCGGGAAAATAGTTATGGCCGCATCGTGATGACCAGCTCGGCTGCCGGAATTTATGGCAATTTCGGCCAAACCAATTATGCCGCAGCCAAAATGGGCGTTATCGGGTTGATGAATGTAGTTAGACTGGAAGGCGCCAAATATAATATCAAGATTAATACCCTCGCGCCGATGGCAGCTTCAAGACTAACGGAAGATGTCATGCCTCCGGATATGTTTGATCGGCTGAAGCCGGAATTTGTTACACCCATAGTCGTCTATCTCTGTTCGGATAAATGCCAGGTAACAGGGAATATTTATAATGCCGGGATAGGTGCCTTCAACCGGGTTCATATGCTCACTGGGCCGACGGTTTTGGTCGGAGAAGGAATCGAGCCACCAACTGCAGAAGCTGTTATGGCGGAATTTGACAAGATCAATTCCCTAAAGGACGCAAAGGAAGTCAGCACTGCCACCGATGTAATGGGTGAAGCCATAACATTGGCCACTGGCAAATGATCCTATACGGCAGTGCGTATGTCACGAGATCTTCGAAAAGGGGTCAATTTTCATTGTTCAATTATACAAGCCGCCGCACACTTTTTTTAACATAAAAAACCTGGTTCTCTGGGCAAGGATTCTTTACAGAACATGTCCAGTCAATAAAGGGGGCAGAAAAATGGAAGAAGAGAAAATTCCGTTAGGCGAAAGAGAATTTTATCCCAATCCTTCTATGTTGTTGGCAGAAGAGCTTGTTGATCATGGAGTTGAAATTGCCTTTGGTGTTCATGGGGGTCATATTTGGCAGATATGTGATGAGATGTCACGTCATGGCATCCAGCTTGTTACCGTCAGACACGAACAAAATGCAGTCTATATGGCCGAGAACTATGCTAAAATAAAGCGAAAGCCGGCGGTCGTATTTGGTACTGCGGGGCCCGGTATGGCCAATATGGTCAGCGCCGTGAATCAATGCTACTTGAGCAAAACGCCATTGATCTTAATCTTGGGCAGCCATGAAGTGGAGCACGATGGCTTTTATGCTACACTTCAAGAGGCGTATGCAGGAGATCTTCTCGGGGGTATTACCAAATGGACACAGAGAATCGTTCAGAGCAACCAGATTAAGCAATGTATCGCCAGAGCCTTTAGAGATACGCTAACCTATCCATATGGGCCCGTAGCCCTTGAATTCTGCAGTAATATGCTATCAATTAATTTTTTGCCTCCCCAACAACGTGTATGGGAACTTGGGGCCCCTAATGCGGATTATGTTCCCAAATGGCGAGGAGAAGAAACGGGGAAGCCCTTTACCTATGCCGGTGACCCGGAACTGATCAAAAATACGGTTGAATTAATATACCAGGCTAAAAATCCGCTGATCATGGTTGGTGATGGTGTTCATTGGAGTAATGCCGGCAGAGAGTTAATCGAATTCGTCGAGTATGCCAAGATACCTGTTTCCGGTAGAAGGTTGGCACGTGGCGCCATACCGGAGACACATCCTCTGGCGGTAAGTTCAAAAGGGGTTGCTGCAGTTAATCAAGATATTGACCTACGGGTGCTAATCGGGATGAAGGTTGGCTTTTTTGAAGCCTACGGAAGTGGTTGGAAAAAAGTGGTCCAGATCAATGAATCCCCAGAGCATATCTGCACCTATTTGCCGACTGAAATCTCCATTGTCGGCACACCTAAAAACGTCATCAACCAAATGATGGAATATGCAAGGTCTAACGGGTTAATGCCGCCACCGGAGAGAGACATATGGTTGAATAGCATAAAGGAGAATAACGACAAATTCCGTTCAAGCTATCCTGAACGGGCCGAAAAATATAAAGATTTAAAACCGTTACACCCGGGCTATATTTCTAAGATAGTGGCGGATGTATGCGAAAACCGTTACAATGGGAAAAACCGGATTATAATAGATGGATTTACGATTTCCGGATATGCGCCACAATTTTTCAGGTTGAGAGAATCAGCTCAGATGACGGACGCATCCGAGAATGCCGGTATAGGGCACGGTATTGGAATGGCAATTGGTGCGGCGTTCGCAGATCCTTCGACCAGAAAATGTCCCATTATTTCTTTAATGGGGGATGCCGGTATGGGAAACGCGGGAATGGAAATTGAAACCGCAGTAAGATACAGACTACCCATTGTATTCCTCGTTACCAACAATGACGGTTGGCTTAGCGCGCTGAAAGGTTTCGTCTACGGAAAAAATTTTGAAGCTTTGAAAAACGAAAAAAACCAAACCTGGGGGGTAACCGATTTTATTCCTGACCAGCGGTATGACAAAATGTTTGAAGCCATTGGCTGTCATGGGGAGTGGGTAACAGATCCGGCCGATCTCAAAGACGCTCTTAACAGATCTTTTGATGCGGCTGAGAATGGGGCGCCTGCTGTTTTAAATATAAAGACAAACCGCAGGGTGCTGGCTACGGTGATGCATTCAACACCCCTTTATGCATTACTCTTTAATCATATTCCATATGACGAACTTCCTAAGATTAACAAGTATATGCGGGCAAAATATTTTCGCCTCTTATATCCCAAAATTCCGGAAATGGAACCGAGGGATCCCTGGGAACCCTTGTCTGATGAGGATATGGAACCCTAAATAGTGTCCATCCATAAACGGCATCTTTTGGGCCCGGGCCGGAACTAATCGTTCTGTTGTAAAAAAATATGCATATGTAAACTCGTCATAACCCCTATCGGTTTTTTTCAAGCCACATCATTCGGATTTGGAGGGTCTCAGGTTGACGGCTTGCTTGCCTTTTGAAGTTTCCTTTACTTCAAAGGTTACAAGGTCATCCTTTTGCAGGCCGAAGTGTCCGAATTCCTTGATGCCCGAACGATGAATAAAAAGGTCCCCGTATTCTTCAGTGGTAATAAACCCATAGCCTTTTTTCTCTTTGTACCATTTGATACGACCTTCCATCAAGTGTATCTCCTTATTTTCAAACAGATTTAAAGATGCCCCTGCAGCAAGCTACTGAAGGCATTTCCTTTTACCTTGTTTTTTCAAGAACATATCCAAGCCAAATGTCTCCGCTTCCAGTCTTGGAGACCGACCTGGAAACGTCATAAACCTTGAAACCGAGGGTGTCAAATAGTGCTCTGGCCGCCTCGTCCTGCCACAGGTAAAAGGTTCTGCCGTCTGGGTTCATTCGAGATCCTTTTCCTTCCTTTACAGTCAATAGCACATTACCATGTTTTGATATCGCTGAGGTTATATTCTCAAAAACCTTCGAGAATCTTTCGTGTGGTATATGAATCAGAGCACCAACAAGCATGATAGCATCTGCCAGAATTACAGAGAAGTCGGTTGTCTCAAAATCTCCCTCCATGACCTCACACCCTGCGTTCTCCCTTGCAAGCTCGGCAAGCCCTGGAGAGCGCTCAAAACCAATCACATCAAACCCCCGCCTTTTCATCCAGAGCAGGTCACGGCCGCTGCCACAACCCACATCCAGGACAAATGATTCTGTCGGGATCCGCTTGGCCAGCGGTTCTAAAAACGATGACGGATCAATAGAAAACGTCTTTTTATGATATGCCTCGTAATTTTCCTGATAAAATTCGGTCATTTTTATTATATCCTGACTTACAAGCAATAGGGGTTACGTGAATTTTTTTCCGGCTATCGATTTTAGTCACTAATCAACATAAGAACCCCTCCTCTCAATCTGAGAAATGGGGTTTTATGTAATCATTCCACATTCTCTCCTTTGTTAAGGTTAAACAAATGAAGCCGAATGACAATGATTGGATCTACTAGATTGTGATACCCCGCTGCTTGCAGCGGGGAGCTTCATTGAGATGGTAGGCACGATTGGATTTGAACCAACGACTTCTACCGTGTCAGGGTAGCGCTCTCCCCCTGAGCTACGTGCCTGTTGGTAATATAAGGGTCGTTAACACCTCTTTATTCTGCTGTCAAGAGAAACGAACAGAGAAACGAACCCGGTTTAATGATTGGCAATCTTGTAAAAAGCCAAGATCTGATAGCAAAGTAAAAAACTTCAAGCGTAATGGCGATATCCGACCTTAGATTCGTTCGTTAATTAGCG